>ONOV01000182.1 GCA_900319505.1 uncultured Erysipelotrichaceae bacterium | reverse complement strand
TTACAGGCGCAAAATAAAACACTTCTGCATCTGCAGAAGTGCTTTCGTCAGTTCAATGGGACTATGGCTTATCCACACCGACAATCCGATACAGGGCATCAGAGCCAAGCTGAGAAACAATTTCATCAATTCTTTCTTTGCGGTTGGCCGGGTATACATCATTGACCCATTCCCCGATCCAGCCATTCTGCGCCAGCGGTAAAAATACCATTTCCGCATTGCGCATCTCACGCAGGATTCTGTTTTTTTCATCCAGGAGTCTTGCATAGGATAGAGAATTCTTCAGCTGTTCATGCTTGGTCAGTGTCTGCATGATCAGATAGGAACTGACGGAACCGTAGAGACTGAGCTGGTAAGGTGTGACAGCACCTGATTCCAGACCAGCCCTGCAGCAGGCTTCCTGGACAAGATGATGCTGGGCACGGTAGGTATAAGGCTGATGGCGTGAGGTCATGAAATAAGGACGATCATCACGGATCAGGCCAAGGGATGGATGATACTTTCTGAGAGACGCTGTATAGTTCTCAAAGAAGCACCATCTGCCGGTTACCTGCCAGGTCATATTGCCGCCGGCAGTATGGTTGACAAGCTTTGCGTCCTTGTCAGCCTTCAGGACAGCGTTCTTACTGCTGGTCTTTTCGGTAAAGGTCCCTTCGTTAAAGGACAGAATGAGTTCTGTTTTCGGATGCTTTGGATTTGGTGTAAAGTCCGAAAACGTAAGGTGCTCGATGTGCTTCGGCCTTAATCCGACAAACAGCATCAGTTCCAGCAGGATTCTTCTTTCATGAGAAAACTCCGGCAGAACCCTGATGATTTTGTGGATGTCCTTGGGATCAGCGAATGTTTCAGCCGTATAGCGTGTCTTATTGCGGACTTCATCATGAAGGATGCCGGAGAAAGGATTCTCATAATCCGGGAACGTCTCCGGGTGAGCCTGCATGCGTCTGCCGATCGAACGAAGGGTTGCCTCATAACGGTGAACCGTATTTGTACTCATTTCGCCATCACTGGCCCGTTTCTCGAGCATGCCGAAGTAATCTTCGGCGTCTTGTTTTGTCATGGATGTAATATGGAGACGACCGTTATCATACGTATGAAGAAGATTGATAATCTTGCGATAATCATTCATAGTAGAGGGATGGTCTGCCAGTCCGTCCATGATGGAATCCCATTGACTCTCTGTGAGTCCTACGGGTACTCTGGATTTCATTATTACCCCTCCCGAGATATATAGAAAATCATATCTTCTTGTGTTCTGATTCTAGTTGATAAGGGTATGTAAATACAAGGGCTGCAGGGGAAATCCTTCTTTCACACAATTGCACATATTTACGACACAATTCTGCGAAAGCGGTTTCCTATTATACTATTGCAAGTTGAAAAAGACTTGTTTTGGCTCATATGATTGCTCCCCCCTTAGCGATCAGCCAAATATTCTATCCCCTTAAATAAAAGAGAAAGAGCCCATTGAGGGCTTTTTCTCTTTTACTGTTGCACGGGAAATATGATGTCATATAATAAAAATAGTATGAAGCTGGAAGCTTTTGATGAGCTTGTCAGAATAGCGGAAAAACTGGATGAACCATGGGTTATTGCCATAGACGGCAGGTGCGGTTCCGGGAAGAGTACATTGGGAAATAAACTGGCAGAAACGCTGCATTCTGATGTGCTTCACATGGATGATTTCTATCTCCGTAAGGAACAGAGAACACCGGAAAGATACCGTACCCCAGGAGAGAATGTAGACCATGAAAGGGTAGAGGCATACCTGGAGAAGTGGTGCCAGGGAAACCCGTTTACATGGCAGAAGTTCGATCATGAGACATTTGAACCCGGAAAAACTTTTTTAACGTACCCTGGAAAAAAGCTGGTTGTAGAAGGGTCTTACAGTATGTATGCGAGTCTGAGACGCTTCTATACGATGACGGTTTTTGTACAGTGTGATGAAGAAACCAGAAGGAAGCGTCTGATGAAGCGGGAAGGCGCAAAGTATATTGACTTTGTCAGACGGTGGATTCCTCTGGAAGAACTGTACTTCAGAAGTGAACACATTGAAGAAATCAGTGACTTCATTTTCATGGAAAAGTGACGTTCTTTTTTTACCTGCATTTAAGTTGATTTGCAGAAATCATCCGTTACAATGTATAGGCACGATGGAGGAATATCAATTCATGGCTAAAAATCCTGTATGTCCGCATTGCGGAAGTAAAGATGTTTATGCAGTAGAGTCTTATCTCCACTGCCATACCTGCCATATGGATTTCGGCAGACCGGCAGTTTCTGATGATGGTACGCTCATGGTGGATGCAGTGAAGGGACTGCGCTACAGATATGGCGACTGGCTCAGCGGCAGTGTACATCTCAGAATCCAGGAGGATCATGACGGCAGCTGTCTGTTTGAAGTGTATGATGCCAATAAGGGCGGTGTCGATAAGGTCGCTGATGTATTAAGTGAAAAGGACTGGCATATGCTGAAGGAAGCGCTGTTTGACAAGCTGTATGTCATGGACTGGGACAGAGAGTACTATCCGGTCAATGACGGCCGTGAGATCATGGCAAATAATGCCTGGGAATTAACTGTCAGTGTTTCCGATGATGAGGAGTATACCTTCAAAGGTGTTAATGCCTATCCGGTATACTGGAAAGAATTCCTGAAGCTGATTGAACCTTATTTCGATGCACTGAAGAAGTAAGCGGAAAGAAAAAATTCAGAAAATCTTCACATTTCGGCCATTCCAATGAAGTCCGAAATGTATTACTTTATAGGTGTCAGATGTAATACATCTGAATTCATAATCTCCCAGTTCATAATCAGGTGTTCCCCGCACCAGTTATGGACACTTCCCGTAAAGGCAGTCTGCTCCCCCGCAGATTGTCTTTTTCTGTTATCATGGGCGTATGAGCTGCTTATTCTTTGATATAGATGGAACAATACTTTCTCATGACATCGGGTTAATACCAGGTGCCATAAAAGCCATTACGCGGGCAAGAGAGAACGGTCATACGTGTTTTATCGCTACCGGCCGCCATCTCAATGCGCTGAGCAGTATTGAAGGTGTACCGTATGACGGTGTGATTTTCTGCAATGGCGCAGGCATTTATTACCATGATCAGATTCTGGAAACGAGCCCGATTCCTCATGACATTGTCCAGAAGACATTGATACAGGCAGAGGAAAAGGCAGGTGCCTATACGGTCATGTCTTCCTATATCAGCTTCAAGAATGAAAAGGAAATGAAGCGCACGGAAGAGATGGTGAAGAAGGATCCCCGTTTCAGGACACTGGCGGAAAGGATGAAGTATCTTGGCGCTTCTGATTTTGAAGCCTATCGCCATGAAGACATTCTCAAGATTGATATTGGTTTTGACAGTGAAGAGATCATGAATGACTTCATGGCGCATATGGATCCTTCTCTGCATCTGGCGGCAACGGCCGGCTTTCATGTGAATGAAGGCAGACGGTCCGGGGAGATTACCCGGCAGGATGTCAATAAAGGCAGTGCCATCATCAGGGTGGTACAGATGCTTGGCATGGATATGAATGATACGTATGGCTTTGGCGATTCCGGTAATGATGTGGAAATGCTTGAAACATGTGCCGTCGGTACAGCCATGGGCAATGCCTCAGATGATGTGAAGCAGAAGGCTGACTGCGTTACGGATACGGTGGAGAATGACGGCGTATACAAGGCCATGAAAGCGTATGGGCTGATATGAAAACAGGGTTTCCCGGATTAGGGGAAACCCTGTTTTGATGCTTTGGTTATCTGCCTTTCTTCCATGTCTTGCGGGAAAAGAAGATCAGAATCGGATAGATCTCAAGTCTTCCGGCAAGCATGCAGAAGGTAAGAACGAGCTTGGCAAAATTGCTGTAGGCAGCGAAGTTGCCGGTCGGACCGACAGCACCTAAGCCCGGGCCGATGTTATTGAAGGTGGCAAGGACGGCAGAGAGGTTTGTTTCGACATCAAAGCCATCCAGAGAGACTAACAGGAATGCCGCAATGACAATGACACGATAGGCAATCAGATACGCTTCGGTATTGCGGATGATCTGCTCATCTACCCGGCGTCCGTTGACTTCAACCACCGCGACTTCTTCCGGATGCAGGTTCTTATGCAGGTTGCGGCGTAATATCTTGCATAACAGGACCGTACGGATTGTCTTGATGCCGCCGCCGGTGGAACCGGCACAGGCACCCAGGCACATCATCAGCAGGATCACAGCCTTGGCAAAAGCCGACCACTTGTTAAAGTCCGTGGTAGCATAACCGGTTGTGGAAAGGATCGTTGCCGTAGTGAAGGCACTGTGGCGGAAAGCCTCTTCCAGAGTAGGATAGAGGTTTCTGACATTGATGGTCAGAACGATGATGCATGCAGCAACAATGCCCCAGAATGCCTTGAATTCTTCATCGAAGAAAGCTTCTCTGAAGTGTTTTGTCAGAATCATGAAGTAAATCGAGAAGTTGACGGAGAACAGCAGCATGAACACGGTTGTGACATACTGTTCATAAGGACTGTAGGACATGTAGGAATCATTCTTTATGCCGAAGCCGCCGGTACCGGCTGTACCGAAGGCATGACAGCATGATTCAAACCAGTTCATGCCGCCGGCTCTTAAAAACAGAATATCCGCAATCGTCAGACCGATGTAGATGCCATACAGGATGGAAGCGGTCTTGCGCATGCGCGGCACAACCTTGCCGACGGAAGGACCGGGTGATTCTGCTCTTAGAATATGCATCGTAAAGCCCTGGTTGCGTCCGCCCAGAGGTACAATCGCCAGCATGAAGACAAGAATGCCCATGCCGCCGACCCAATGGGAGAACGATCTCCACCACAGCAATCCCTTATCCAGTGCTTCCACATTGGTCAGAATGGAAGAGCCGGTAGTGGTGAAACCGGATACCATCTCAAACAGGCAGTCCACATAGTTCGGTACTTCACCAGAAATAAAGAACGGCAGACAGCCCAGGGCCGACATGATCAGCCATGTCAGACCCGTTGTGACAAAACCGTCACGGGAATTGAATCCCTTCCTGGCGTTTCTTGTCAGCACAAACATCAATGCCGCAACAATGGCCATGATCAGAAAGGACCACAGATAGCCATGAATGGCGGCACTTTCATGTTCAGCTATACTGATGAGCAGGGCCGGAAACATCAGCACGATTTCAATCATCAGGATATAGCTGATAATACGGAATATCATCTTCCAGTTCATGCTTTATTCCTCGAAGATATCATTCAGCGTATTGATGACATCATCCACGGCAGCCACGATGATGACAGTATCACCGATGTGATAGCAGCTGTCACCGCCGGCAATGGTGGAGTGGCGTCCGTTTGTAACAGTGGCGATCAGAATGTTCTTGCGGATCGGCAGGTTGCGGAAATATTCACCGATGTGCTTATCGGTGTCCTTGACGGTAAACTCAAGCACTTCAGCCTTACCGTCCGCAATCTTGTGAATACTTTCGGCCGCATTGCCTTCGGAACTGTTCATGGCTCTGACATAGCGGACAATATGATCCGTACACAGATCCTTCGGACAGACTAACGGTCCGATCGGCAGGTTGTTGAGCACCTTCAGGTTCTCCCCGCGGCCCAGCTTGGTAATGGTCAGCGGGACATGGCATATGGCTGCATACATGGAGATGACGATATTCAATTCATCAAGACCCGTACATGATACAAGCGCATCATAGACATCCATCTCTTCGCTATCGAGAACGGATTGTGATGAGGCATCGCCGCATACAATCGTCTGATGGGGCAGAAGGGAAGAAAGCTCTTCGCATCTTGCTGCATCTTTTTCAATAATCGTCGAAGCGATGCGGGCGTGTTCCAGCTCTCTTGCCAGATAGTAGCTGATGCGTCCGCCCCCGGCAATCAGTACCCGTTTGATCTCGGTCTGGATGTAGCCCAGTTCATACAGCATCTTCTGCATGTTGTTGAGATCACCGGTCAGATACAGCTTATCGCCGGCTTCCATGACAAAGCTTCCATTCGGGATGATGACTTTTTCGTTTCTCTCTACGGCACAGATCAGCACTTTGACATGAACGATGGATTCGATGTATTTCATCTGTCTGCCGACCAGTCTGCTGTTTTCATCCAGACGGATCTCAATCAGCTCCATTCTTGCTTTTTCGAATGTTTCACGGTTGAGAGAACCCGGCAGTTTGATGAGGGATGAAATTTCATGGGCAGCCTGTCGTTCCGGATTGATGACCAGAGACAGGTTCATTTCATCTGCCATGATATGGGCCTGTTCGACGTATTCCGGGTTGCGGATCCGGGCAATACAGCGGATATCCGGATTGAGATAGCGTGCGGTCATGCACGCGATCATGTTGGCTTCATCGCCATTGGTTACTGCTATAATAAGATCTTTGTGTTCTGCGCCCGCATCCTTCAGTGTCTGCATGGATGCGCCATTGCCCTGGACAGTGATGACATCATAGTCATTCTGTGTCTTTTCCAGAACATCACTGCGGCGGTCAATGATCGTCACATCATGTCCTTCACTGGAAAGGCGGCCTGTTACGGTATAGCCGACTTTACCAGAACCGACAATCAAAATCTGCATAAATAAACTCCTTTTTCCGACACAATACATCTATCTTAGCATTCTCTTTTTTGATTTCAACTCCGTCGCAGATATGAAAAAAGCCATATCCATATATGAATATGACTTCATTCCGCTCTGACCATGCAGTAGCCGATTCCGATATGGGTCTGGATGGAAGACTCTCCATGCAGCTTCTTACGCAGCCCTGCCATGAATACTCTGAGGGAGGCAATATCACTGTCATAGGAAGAGCCCCAGACATTCTTTGTAATGAACTGATAGGTCAGAACTTTGCCGACATTATGGGAGAGGAGGTCCAGCAGTTTGTATTCAATCGGAGTCAGATGAATCTGTTCTCCGTTTACATAGACCGCTTTGCCGGCATAGTCGATTTTCAATGCTCCGTTATTGAAGGAAGGTTTATCCGGTCCGCTCTGTTTCATATAGGTCAGACGGCGCTGGGTGGAGCGGATGCGGGCCAGCAGTTCTTCGACAGAGAAAGGCTTAGTCAGATAGTCATCTGCTCCGGCATCCAGTGCTTCAATCTTATCGGTATCTTCACTGCGGGCGCTGATGACAATGATCGGTGTGACCGACCAGGAACGGACGGAACGGATAACTTCCACCCCATCCAGATCCGGCAGGCCCAGATCCAGAAGAATAATATCCGGTGAATGGTCAGATGCTGCACGGATGGCCTGTTCGCCTGTGGCTGCGGTCATGTATTGATAGTCATGGGAAGCCAGGGTAGTGGAGATGAGGTTGCGAACCGGCGTATCATCTTCTACTACCAGAATCAGACAGTTATTGTTCATGGATGTTTACCTCCTCGGCCGGCAGGGCAAAAGTAAAGACTGTCCCGCAGGGATGATTGTCCTGTACACTGATTGTACCATCATGGACGGTAAGTATGGACTGGCACAGGGACAGTCCGATGCCCAGAGAACGTCTGGCATCGGCTACCTGGTTGCTGCCGGTATAGAACATCTTGAATGCATTTTCTTTCTGCTCATCACTCATGCCCGGACCGTTATCCGCAACCGATACCCATATCTTTTTCTTCTCTTTCCATGCCTGAATGGTGATATCAGAACCGTTCTGGGTATATTTGATGGCATTGTTCACCAGGTTGACAATGACTTCCACCATCAGTCTGGCATCCATCTTTGCCATCAGGATGTCATCGCTGCAGTGGACAGAGATGTGATGGTTCTTCCCGTCCCGGTCCAGATGCTTCATGGCTTCATCAATGACTTCATCCATAAGCTCTGCCTGCTTGTGCAGCATGACTTCCCCGCTCTCAAGCCGGGTAATCGCCAGCAGATTCTGCACCACTTCAATCAGCCACATGCTGTCGGCGGCAATATCAGAATACATCTGTTTCTTTTCTTCTTCGGAAAGGTTTTCCTGGGTCTCCAGGATACTGGCATTGCCATAGATGGATGTCAGCGGCGTACGCAGATCATGGGAGATGGAACGCAGAAGATCAGCCCTGAACTTCTGATTTCGGGCTGCTTCTTCGGTCTTTTCCTTTTCCTGTACGTTCTTCTCATTTTCCATGGCCATGGCACATTCATCCATGATGGAAAGAAGCAGAGAAAGCAGGAAGGCATCCATTTCGGTTTCGCTTTCATCAATGCCGATGACCCCATAGGCATGGTCTCTGATGCGGATGGACAGATACAGCATGCGGGCACTGGGATAGACTGCAGTGCCTGCCCCGGCTCTTCGCCGGTTGACCCAGGCCCAGTGAGCTGCCTCCCGATCGATTTCACTGAAACAGCCAGGATCAGGTTTCTGATCGGAAGGATAGCTTTTCGGCGCTTTGAGGGTATCGTTTTCAGCCAGGTATACCACCACACATTTTTCGCTGAGCTTGGCGATCTGAGCAGCAGTTACCCCGGCAATGGCTTCATTGTCGGATACCTGCTGCAATAGCTGTGATGTATCCAGCAGCACTTTGGTGCGGTAGGAGTTCTGGGCCGCATGGCGGGCATAGTCCTTTAAGCGTACGGTCAGGGAACTTGTCAATAAAGCTGAGACAAACATGACCAGAAACGTAACAAAGTAGGCATTGTCAATGACCCGCAGCGTATATTTTGGCTCCGTGAAAAACCAGTTGAAGACAAAGACGGAAAGGATAGAAGCGCTGATGCCGTAGATCGGGGAAGAGGTCAGTACGGAAATGGCCAGTACGACAAGAATATAGAGCGGGATGATGTTGGAGTCGCCCATGTCGGCTGCTCCGAAGAGCAGACCAACCGCTGTTGCGGCACCCAGCAGCCCCACGGTGATGAGAATATCCTGCCAGCGGTACGGCATCGGTTCTCTCAACAGCCATTTGAAATGATATGAAGCGGTATGGGCCGGCCTGAGCGGGACAACATACAGGTTGATATCCGGGCCTTCAGACATGATGCGCTCGGCCATGTTTTTTCCGCGGATGCCGAAGAAGGAACGCTGGGGGCTGCTGCCCAGAATGATCATACTGGCACCGATTTGTCTGGCATATTCGGCAATCTGACAGGCGACATTGTCGCCGTAAATGGTTTCCACATGTGCTCCTTTTTCCGCTGCATAGCTGCGATTGCGTGAAAGCTGCTTCAGCATCCTGTCATCCGCATGTGCACGGAAAGCAGCTGTTTCTACAAATAAAGCACTGAAAGCAGCCCCATGGACCGATGCCATATGGGCTGCGGAAGAAATCACTTTGCGATTTGTCTCAGAAGAGCTGAGACATACCAGTACATGTTCTTTACTCATAACAGTCTCTGAAATTTTGCCCACTCATCCATCGAAGCATGCTTTTTTCTGACGGTATGCTTACGGGGATGTCTCTTTCTTTTCGGTTTGGCTACCGGATTGATTATATCAGAGAGTTTCAGCGCTGCTGCATATACCAGCAGCATTTCCAGCGGTACGGATATACAGATGATCAGCGTAACAGCCATATGTTCTTCCCCCTATCTGACGTTGAAGCACTTTGTGACATCCTTTGTGCGGCCAAGAACCATCAGAGTCTGTCCCGGCTCCAGGGTGTAATCCGCCCCGGTCATGATATCCATCTGCCTGCCTGTCTTTACCGCAACAATGTTCATCCGGTAATGGCTGCGCACACCGATCTCACCGATGGTTCTGCCCACCCAGGCCGACGGTACGCCGACTTCAAACACGCCGAAGTCGCCATCCAGCTGCATGTAATCAAAGATGTTATCCCCGGCATAGCGGACCGCAGCCCATTCGCCCATATCCCGTTCCGGATACACGACATCGTCTGCGCCGTTTCTTAACAGGAACTTTCTCTGCGTATCTCTTGAAGCACGGGAAACAACTTTCTTTGCCCCGAGTTCCTTGAGATACGATGTTGTTTCAAGAGCTGCCAGGAAGTCATCACCGATCGCAACAATACAGACATCAAAGTTGCGTACGCCAAGTGAAGAGAGAAAGTCCTGGTTTGTTCCGTCACCCACCTGGGCATTGGTTACATAGTTCAGTACTTCTTCCACTCTTTTTTCTTCTTTGTCCACAGCCATGACCTGCATGCCCATGTCATTGAGCTTGGATGCGACATGACGGCCGAATCTGCCTAAACCTATAATCAGAAAAGATCTTGTACTCATTACAATCACCCCACTATAATTTTTTCTTCTACGCAGTGTGCGTGTTTCTGTCTTGTATTGGCAAAGATGGCATAGATCATGGTCATCCCGCCGATGCGTCCGATGAACATCAGGGCAACAAGAATTGCCCTTGAAAACAGGGAGAGCCCTGTGGTAATGCCTAAAGTCAGACCGACCGTACCGATGGCCGATGCGGTTTCAAACAGACACGTCAATAACGGCAGTCCTTCATACCGGCTGATCAGACATCCGCCGATCACACACAGCGACACATACATGACGGAAAGCGTCAGGGATGTGGAAATCGTATCGGCAGAGATTGAACGGTTGAAGGCGGAAGGCTTGTCTTCCCGCATGAGAATGGCTTTGGCAGACAGAAACAGAACGCCAAGCGTTGTTGTTTTCATACCGCCGGCAGTGGAACCAGGCGATCCGCCTGTCAGCATCAGAAAGATCATGACCATGACTCCGGTCTCAGATAAGGTGCTGAGATCAGCCGTATTGAAACCGGCTGTACGCGGTGTAACCGCCTGGAAGAAAGAGATCAGCCAGCGGGTCAGACCGGTATAGCTGCTGTATTCAAAGAAATAGAAGTACAGGGTCGGCAGTCCGATCAGCAATGATGTAATGACCAGGATCAGCTTGGACTGCAGAGAGTATCTTCTGAAGTGAAAGCGGAACTGATAGAAATCATTCCAGGTCAGAAAACCAAGTCCGCCGATGATGATGAGACAGGCAATGGTAATGGATACCACCGGATCTGACACATACCGGGTTAATGATCTGAAGTGTCCCATCAGATCAAACCCGGCATTGCATAAGGCTGAAATGGAATGAAAGATGCCATACCAGATACCCTTACTGATCCCGTACTGTGGAATAAACCGGCTCATCAGGATCAGTGCCCCGATGCCTTCAATGAGAAATACGCCTTTGACAATAAAGCCGGTCAGTCTCACAATACCGCCAAGCTTCGGGGCACTGAGAGAATCCTGCAGCGTCGATCTCTGCATCAGACCGATCTTTCTGCCTGAGGCAATGGCGATCGCCCCGGCTGTAATCACAATCCCAAGTCCGCCGATCTGAATCAGGCAGATAATCACAAACTGACCGAAGAACGACCAGTACGCTGCGGTATCACGCACCACAAGTCCGGTCACACAGACCGCACTGGTTGAGGTGAACAGTGCATCCGCAAAGGATGTCCAGTGATGAGCAGCTGATGCCGCAGGCGTCATCAGAAGAAACGTCCCTGCAAGAATCAGCAGTGTAAATCCATATAGAACCACCTGGAATGAAGACAGGTGTTTTTTTCCTACTAACATATCCGGAATCCTTCCCTTCTTACGCTTTCAGTATGGCAGAGGG
>ONOV01000006.1 GCA_900319505.1 uncultured Erysipelotrichaceae bacterium | reverse complement strand
ATGATGAAGAAAGAGAGCAGATCGCTGGCCAACCGGCTGTCGCTGTTCTTCGGTATCTTCATTCTGGCTGGGGAAATGGCGTTTCTGTATACGTTCCTTGTGCCATCATTAGGCCAGAGGGCGGTGCTTGGCGGAAACATCCGGGTGATCGCTTTATTCGGTTTCAGCGTGTTCTATCTTTCCTGTATCTTTGTGACGTTTCTGCTGTATACAAGGTTTATTGAACATGTACCCCATACCCGGGACTTTGACTTTCTGATTGTACATGGATCCGGTCTGATCCATGGCGATCAGGTATCAAAGCTTCTGGCAGACCGGCTGGATAAGGCAATTGAAGTCTATAACAAAGACAGGACAAAGCCGAAGATCATTACAAGCGGCGGCCAGGGGCCGGATGAAACAGTCAGTGAAGCCCATGCCATGGCCATGTATTTATGTGAACACGGGGTGCCGGCAAGTGATGTGATTGAAGAAGATCAGTCGCCGGATACGATGACCAATGTCATCAATTCCAAGAAAATCATTGATGCGTCAGAGGGCCGCAGGAGAACTGCTCTGATCTCCAGTAACTACCATGTGTACCGGTGTATGATGGATGCCCGCAGGGCGGGACTCAGATGTATCGGCATCGGCTCGCATACGGCTTCCTACTACTGGCCGAGCGCTCTGATCCGGGAGTTTGCCGCAGTGTTTACAAGGCCGCTGTATCTGATCTTTCTGATCCTTGGCTGGCTGCCTATCTGTATCATGTGTTTTGCCTGAAAGAAAAAGAGTACTCGGTTGAATCGTACGGGCAATGAAACTATAATTTAGGTAAAGATTCCATTGAGAAAAGGAGAGTATCATTATGGCAACGATGACAATCAGATTGTTTTGTGCGGCTGGTATGTCCACATCACTGCTTGTGAACAAGATGAAGGAAGCGGCCCGTGCCCAGGGGAAGGACTATGATATTGCGGCATATTCACTGGGGGAATTTGATCGTGAATACAAGGATGCGGATGTTATTCTGTTAGGACCGCAGGTCAGATATGCCCTGGGCAGACTGCAGGCATCGCATCCGGAGAAAGTGATTGTGGATATTCCGATGCAGATGTATGGTCTGATGGACGGCAAGGGGACGCTGGCAAGAGCGGAAGCTGCCTATAAGGAGAGCCGCTGATTCATGAGTGAACTGGAGAACTCTCAGCTGACAGCGTTCAATATCATTGCGGCTGTCGGTACGGCCCGTTCCTGCTATATCAGTGCGATTGATGCGGCAGCCCAGGGCAGGTTTGATGAGGCTGGCAGAAATATGAAAGAAGGGCGTGATGCCTTTGAACAGGGACATGAAGCCCATGCCGGACTGTTAACTGAAGCAGCCCGCGGTGAAAAGGTGGAGATGGATCTTCTCTTGACTCATGCGGAGGATCAGCTGATGAGTGCGGAAGCCTTCGGCATTCTGGCGGAAAGATTCATTACGCTCTACCATAAAATGTTTGATCAGAAACAGAACACAGAAGATCATGCGGTATAATGCATGGTCTTTTTGTTATACTGGTGGCATATGAAAAAACCAGTGATCGGGATCAGTACAAATGAGCTGTATGACAATGATGAAAGGTTTGCGGGTTCCCAGCGTGTCTATGTCAATAAAGACTACCTGACCTGTATTGAAAAGGCGGGCGGAACCGGCGTTCTTCTGCCGCCGTTCAAAGAGGAGATTGAAGAACAGCTTGATCTATTGGATGGGGTGCTGCTTGCCGGCGGGAGTGATGTGGATCCTTTATTATATGGAAAAGAAGCGAAAGCATACTGTGGGTATGTCAGGCCGGAGATTGACCGCTATGATCAGGCTCTGATCCTTTCGGCGGCAGAACGGGATATTCCGATACTGGGCATATGCCGGGGCATGCAGATGATCAATGTCAGTTTCGGCGGAACCCTGCTGCAGGATATCAATACGGAAAAAGACAATGCCATAGAACATATGCAGAAGCGGGACAGACAGTATCCTTCTCACTGGATTACGGTGGAACCCGGTTCTCTGCTGGCCCAGGCATTCGACAGAAGAAGTCTGGTGAATTCCTTCCACCATCAGGCAGTGGATGAGATGGCGGATGGTTTTCTCATCACAGCCATGAGCGATGATGGTATCATTGAGGCCATGGAGAAGGAAGAGGGCAGTGTCTACGGGGTGCAGTTCCATCCGGAGATGATGGGGGCGCTGGGACATGATGAGAGTCTGAAGCTGTTCAGGGAGTTTGTGAATCTATGTCGGAAATAAAAGCAGTTCTGTTTGATTTTGATAATACCGTGGGGCTCAGAAAAGATTATGCCTACCGGTGCTATAAGCATATGCTGGAGAGGCAACTGAAGGATCGGGATCCGATTGAACAGGAGGCGGTCCTGCAGGAAGTGATGATCTGGGACCAGCAGGGCGACGTGAATAAGAACTACATCAAGCAGAGGCTGAAGGATGTGTTTGGCATTGTTCTGCCGTATGATGATTTTGATGTGTACTGGGATCAGCACTTATGGGAGTATGCTGTGGCGATGCCCCATGCCATAAAGACGCTGAACTATCTGAAAGAGAAGTATTTCATCGGTCTGATTTCCAACGGGGTTTCAGATGGGCAGCGTAAGAAGGTAAAGCAGAGCGGCCTTGACCGCTTCTTTACGGCAGACAATATTGCTGTATCAGGAGACTATGGCATTAAGAAGCCGGATCCGCGTTTTTTCTGGAAGGCATGTAAAAAATTCGGGGTGAAACCGGAAGAGTCGGTTTATGTCGGCGATCTTTTCTACCGGGATGTGCTGGGTGCCTATCGGGCGAAGATGAAGCCGGTATGGATCACGGACAGTACGCCGGTTCATGAAACGGATGTGACAATCATCCATGATCTGTCTGAGTTAATGAACCTGTTATAAGCATAAGAAAAGACAGTCTGATGCAGACTGTCTTT
>ONOV01000003.1 GCA_900319505.1 uncultured Erysipelotrichaceae bacterium | reverse complement strand
TGCCATAATCCACGTGATCCGTAATCGCAATTTCATCCAGTCCTTTTGCTATAGCATCTTTGACGACTTCTTCCATCGGATAGATCGAATCATCGCTGTAATATGTATGTACGTGGTAATCTGCTTTCATCTTTCTTCCTTCCCGCTGTAGCGATACAGCATCATGCCATGCATGCCGGCACACATCATTTCATTCAGATCCGCCCGTACTACCTGCGGCTGATCTTTATCAGGCATGCGAAAGTGCACCGGCACATCTGTCTCAAAGCAGCTGCTGTCCCAGCCGATCAAAGCCGGATTCAATACGGCATTCAGCACTTCCATCTGTTCGGCCAGAAGCTTTTCCGGCTCTGTTTTCACTCTTTTCAGCTGCCTCTTTTCTTCATCGAGATACCTTACTTCTCCTGCCATATGGCTTGCGCCGTTATACAGCTTTCCCCCGATGACAATTCCGACTCCGGAAAACGCTGTATCCGGCTGATAGATATAGGCAAGGTCTGTTTTCTGTGTTTTACGCTGCAGGCCGATGGCGGCAATATTGACATCATTTTCCATGACCGGCACCAGGCCGGTTTCCGCTATGATCTTCTGTTTCAGATCACAGCCGGAAAGAAAGGATATATCGCATTCCCGTATCTTTCCTTCTTCAGAAACACCCGGTACGGAAATCAGGATCTCCTTCATGGATGAATCAGCCGCCAGCATTTGCTTTATGTTGGACAGAACAGAAGCCGTATCTGAAATGACATATGCCTTTTCCTGCTGTCTTTTTCCATACAGATCCATGGAAAAGCATTCCATCCGTGCTTCTGTTCCTGCTTTGAGAAAGACACAGCAGGCATGATACGCATCCGGATTCAGCCGGTACTGATGTCCGGGTCTGCCGCCGGTGGAGGCGGCATCTTCTTCCTGCAGAATTTCTTTTCTTTCCTTCAATTCCTGCAGAATGGATACCATGCCGCCGCTGGAGATACCGGTGGCAGCAATCAGTTCATTCTTGGTCCAGATGGAAATGCTGCTGAAACAGGTTCTGACCCGGTTCAGATTTTCTTCTCTGAGTTCACTTACTTTTGTCATAGCACGATGATACTAAGTATATTCTTCTCTTTTGTCAATTCTTGACAAAAGAGAAGATGGAAACCATGCCGGAACAGTACTACAATGACTTACATGGAAAAAATACTGGCATTTCTGACATCGGCATCGTTCATCACATCCGTGATATCAATTGTTCTCTGTTATATTCTTCTGGCCGTTCTCAAAGGCGTCTACCGCAGTTTCAATAAACAGAATGAGCAGGAGGCCGGCCTGCGCGACCGCATTGCTCCTACTTCCTATAAGATTATCCGCTGGATCATCATCGCTTTGACGGTGCTCATTGTCCTGCAGGCTTATGGCATTAATCTTTCCAGCATGTTCACCGGCCTGGGCGTGGTTTCCATCGTTGCCGGTCTTGCCCTGCAGGATTTTTTCAAGGATGTGGTCATGGGCATGCACATCATGTCGCATCACTTCTATAAGGTCGGTGATATTGTGACTATCGGTGATTTTGAAGGTCGTGTGCTGGAATTCAATCTGCAGACGACAAAGATCGAAAGCATCGAAGACCTTTCCATCCGCACCATCTGCAACCGTGAGATCACCAAGGCTACTCTCACATCCGACCTGACCGACTTCCGTCTGCCGCTTTCCTATGATCTCAAGCTTTCCGAAGTCGATACCATCATGGCTGAAATCACCCGTCGCGCCGAGCAGAATGAAGACATCCGCAAATGCACCTTTGTCGGCACCGATGAGTTTGCGGATTCCGCCATCTACTACCGCATCCGCCTTCTTGTAGCCCCGGACAGACGCTATGGAGCCCTGCGCTCTCTCAGGCGGATCGTACAGGAAGTACTGGAAGAGCATCACACTTCCATTCCCTACAACCAGCTTGATATCCATTCCAAGTAAAAAAGAGAAGAACAGATTCCTGCTCTTCTCTCATGACCATTCCCATAAGCGGAATGGTTTTTTCTTTTACAGATTGGCAGCGCCGATCATGCCGGCTTCATTGCCGAGCTTTGCCACACCGATTTCCGGTATGCCGCTGTTTTCACGGCCGAACACTTCCTTTGCCAGCATCTTCTTCAATTCAGGAATCATGAAGCCCGCATAGGCAGAGATCTGACCGCCGATGATAATCAGCTGCGGACGGAACAGATTGACGATATTGACCATGCCGGTACCGACCATTTCAATATATTCATCCACTACCGCACTCATTAACGGATCACCCTTCTCAGCTGAGGCAAAGATCTCTTCCAGCGCCACATCATGATGCGCCGCTTCCCGGGCTGACTGCAGCAGAGCCGGTACGGAGGCATACGCTTCCAGACACCCTCTGCGGCCGCAGGTGCACGGTCTGCCATTAGCCTTAATGACGGTATGGCCGATTTCCGCACCGCCCATCATGCCGCCTTCAAACACTTCACCATTGATGATGATGCCGCCGCCGACACCATTGCCAAAGGTAAACATGGCTACATCCGAATAATCCCGGCCGGTACCGCTCACCTTTTCACCAAGGGCAGCACAGTCCGCATCATTGGCAATCCGAACAGGACACGGAATCACCCGTCCCAGTCTTTCACTTAAAGCCACATTATGCCAGCCGATGTTATTGGAATACACCACCCGGCCGTTGCGTCTGTCAATGGTACCGGGAACACCGACGCCGACACCGATGCACTCATCCAGCGGGATTTCCTTTTCCTGCAGCAGTTTCAGGGTTTCGTTGGCCGCTGTATCAATGATTTCTTCAGCTGTACGTGTTTCCGCTTCCGTATTGTAGGAACGGCTGCCGATGATTTCGTTATGATCATTGACAATGCCGATCTGTACCAGTTTGGAACCGATATTGATGCCGACCCGGATCGGATTGGCCTTTTCCCTTATCGTTGTCAGCAAAGCATCACAGCTGCCTTCAATTTCCCAGTTGCCGCTGTCTGCCGGCAGGAAAATGGAATCACCCTTATGATAGCTGACCTTCTCACCCCGGCAGGAAATGGTTCCTTCCCCATCCAGAATCAGAATGGACAGGAAGGATTCCTTTCCTACGGTTCCCTGCATGCGCCGGGTCAGGACACCGTCAAGATCCAGTTTATCCACGGTAAAGTAATCACAATCACCTAAGTGCGGATACTGATTGACCGGCTTCTCAGCCGGTTCAAGCTTTGTGACGGCAACGGCCTGAGAAATGTGAAGCTGTCTCGGTTTGCCATCGCGGCCTATTCTTCCATAGTCGTAAATACGATAGGTGACATTGGAGTTCTGCTGGATTTCCGCAATCAGGATACCCTTGCCGATGGCATGAAGTGTGCCGGAAGGAATGAATACCACATCACCCTTGTGAACCGGCAGGGCATACAGCACATCCAGTAGTGTATTATTGCGGATCCGCTCTTCAAATTCTTCCTTGGATATCTTCTTCTTAAACCCGTAGTACAGGAAAGCACCCGGTTCCGCATCCAGTACATACCACATTTCTGTCTTGCCATACTGGCCTTCATGATGCAGGGCATAGGCATTGTCCGGATGAACCTGAATGGACAGGTTGTTGCGGGCATCAATAAACTTTGTCAGAATCGGGAATTCACGGAAGCGCCTGCAGTTTGTTCCAAGCACTTCCATGCCTTCTTCATTCAGATATTCAATCAGAGTTTTACCGGCATATGGACCGTTGATAATCGTACTTGGTCCATCCGGATGTGCTGACAGCATCCACGCTTCCGCCAGCACTTCCCCATCATACTGGAAGCCGAATTCATCTTTCAGGCGGTTTCCGCCCCAGATATAGTCTTTACAGGCAGGTTTCAGTTTCAGAATTGTCATATCAGTCTCCTCAGATCAGTTTCATACTTGTCCATTATACGTTAGATATGAAAAAAAGTGGGAAATCCGTTCCTCACTCAATGACCTTCTGACCGCGTTTCACCGCCTGCGGCGCAATGAAAGTGCGTTTTTTGCCGGCATCATTAGTAATAATCAGCATGGTGCTCATATCATACTCAGTTCCAAGCTTCTTCAGATCCACTTCCACAATCGGATCACCTGCTTTGACTGTTTCGCCCTGTCTTTTATTCTGCAGCCTGAAACCGTCACCTTTGGCATTGACCGTATCAATGCCGATATGCACCAGCAGTTCCGTTCCATCCTTCATCGTCACCCCGAAGGCATGCCCGGTCGGAAACAGAACAGAAAGCGTACCATTGGCCGGGGCACACAGCATTACCTTGTCGCCATCATATCTGAACGCTGTACTATCACCCATCATCTTCCGGGCAAACACCGGATCAGAAACCGCTGTCACATCAATCAGATTTCCATCTGCCATGGCAACAATATCATCATCTTCTGCCTCAACCGGCGGCAGGCTCTTCTTTTTAAATACATCAAATAAACCCATAGTACATTAACCTCCCGGTATCAGAATACCACTGAAAGCGTTTTTCCATCCTTTCACCTTTATAAAATAAGCCTGAAAGCATTCTCAATTTCATTATAAAAAGAGACTTGCGTCTCTTTTTCAGGCCAGATGATCTGCCGTATCCATTTTCTTACGGATACTTTCAGCACATGCATGGAACTTCTCTTTTTCTTCCTCTGTCAGAGGCAGTTCAACTGCCTTTTCAGCCCCGTTCTTACCGATGATACAGGGAATACCGATGAAAAGATCC
>ONOV01000064.1 GCA_900319505.1 uncultured Erysipelotrichaceae bacterium | reverse complement strand
ACCCGGTTCACATCCTTCCATAAAAGTGAGCTGTAGCACATATCTCCGGCAATGGCACATGGCTCATGCGGATAGGCTTTCCGGAATGTTTCAAGTGATGAAGACACATAGGACAGCTTCGCCCGATCCCGCCAGTCATCCTGCACCGCCAGGTGCACAATTCTTCTTCGATCTGTTTCATACACAAACATACCGCCAGGCTTCAATACATGATCCGCACAGGCTCTCTTGTAAGCGCTGAAATCATCTTCATTCTGCATCGCAATCCGATAGGACAGACCTTTTCCCATCACACCCTGGCAGTTTACCGGAATCACAAGCGTATGACTCTTATCCTGCAGGACATCTTCTCTTCTGTTTCGATACGCCAGCATACTGTCTCCTTTCCTGATGATATATATGAAAATGATTTCCTGTTTCCCTGTAAAATTTTATTTTCTGATTTCAATGATCTGTTTCTTCAGAACCGCAAACACTTCCTCTGCCGCATCCGTATATTTTTCAGGCAGAACAATCCGATACTGTTCTAAACAGATCTTTCTGTATCTGACTTCCGTTACAAGCAGATGATACAGAAGAGAAAGACTGATTCTGCCCTTCTGTATTTCCGTCAGGATTTCCTGCAGCTGCTGTCTTACTTCCAGAAGCTTTGGATCCGGCTCTTCAAGTGAAGCCGACAGCACATCGATTTCTTCTCTTAATGCATTGATCTTTTCATCCAGCAAAGCTGTATCACTCATCTTGATACTCCTTTCCTGTACCTCAGTACAACTGCTTTCTTTCTGTCTTAATTATATAGACATTTCTTATTTCTTATCATCCAGGCAAAAAGAACGGCATCACTTCTTCATGCCGTTCCTGATTTCTTCTCTGATCTCAGCAGGACTTCTGCCTTTCTTTTCAGCAAGTCTGACAAGATCATCATATTCATATTTGCTATGGACCGTCCCATAACCCTCTGATACCTTGAGACGGATCGTTTCACCGATTTCCGTATGATGAACATGGCTTTCCGCTTCTGCAGTCAGCTGATACACGTGCTTTGCATTCTGCTTGACAGAATCAGGCAGAGACAGACTGTCAATCACGGAAAGAATTTGAGACAAAGAGGCATGGTGATGATGACGCTCATGCGTCTGATAATGATCCATCTTTTTCGCATCATCCACCAGCACCTTCATATGGGTACCATGGATTCCGCATTTCTCACTGTCTTCAACAGAAAAAAACATGCGGAATACCCGCATGATTCATGATATTCAGAAATGCATTCTGCTCTGTCAGTTCACTGAGCGCCCCATCAGCTTATCACCAGAAGCACTCATCTGACAGGAAAGATACAGCACTTTCAGATTCACACCTTCTTCCTATCACTGATCTGCCTGCGCAGGGATGAAGCAAGCACGTGTCTTGGATCACTGACTAAAAGACGCACCACCCAGATCACAAGGGCAAGGGCAATAACGGATAAGCCTAAAAACGTATCATTCCGCATATCTGCCCCGGCCGGGGTGAAGTAGGCCGCGTGCAGTTCAGCAAATTCGAACAGTGCATCAACCAGCCACATCAAGGAAGCACCCCAGAACATGAAGACAAGCATCTTCACATGATACGTATCTTCCGGCAGTGCCTGATACCAGACCACCGTAACAATAACCGCCGCAAAAACGGTTATCAGTAAGGTCATGCCTTAACCTCTTTACGGTCTTTTGCAAGAGCCATATCAGCGACTTTGCAGATGACTGCCCAGACAAGTGTAACAGCAACAGCCATACAGACACCGACCGTCCCCATTTCCTTTAACATCGCCATCATATCTCCAGGGTCTTTCATCGCGCTCAGAAACGGGAACCATGGCACCACTTCACCATGCCAGATGTGCTCAAACAGCAGTAATACCGCACCGCCTAACAGCAGATTTCTGAGCCACCCAAGCTTTGTGCTCATCAGTACTTTATCCTCTCTGATTCTTTCCGGATGTTCTGCTTCCATCTTTACTTCATGCCGGCGGACTGCTTCAATTGCTGCCGCTTCTGCAGTACTTACTAAAAAACAAGCCATAATGATTTTAAACCTCTTCAGGAATTTCCTGTCTTTCTATTAGAAGAATTATACCATCACAATGACAGAAGCGGAATGCTGTCATACTCTTCTCTACCAAAGACAGATCAAAAAAAGCAGAGAAACAATGTTCTCTGCACGGTATATTCTTTCAGAACGGCCAGGCTTCTTCTTCCTCTGCATCATCATCAGACTTTGAACTGTCCTTGCCTGCCACAGTTCTGAGGTCAGCCACTGCTCTTTCTTTCAGTGCTTCACACAGCGTTGTAGCCCTGGGATGGTATTCCGGGGTCATGACGCCTTTGATAAAGGCATCTTTATCCCCTAACAGAATCAGTGATTTGCGTGATCTTGTAATGCCTGTATAGAGCAGATTTTTCTTCAGCATGATGCTGTGCTGGCGAGAGATCGGCATGATGACAATCGGATATTCTGAGCCCTGGGCCTTGTGTACACTGATACAGTAGGCAAGCGTGATGTTATTCAGAGATTCAGCATCATATTCCACATAGACATCCTGGAAGTTGACAACCAGCTTGCGCTTATGGTCTTCACTGTCCTTGGCATCTACGATCTCTTCCAGTATACCGATATCACCATTGTATACTTCATCATCCGGCTGGTTCTTCAACTGCAGGATCTTATCTCCTTCCCGGAAAGTGATGTAGCCCCTTCTGACTTCTTTCTTGCCCGGTTCTGCCGGGTTAAGAAAGTTCTGCAGAGCGCTGTTCAATACATCAATACCGCAGTTTCCTTTGTACATCGGGGACAGCACCTGAATGTCATTGATGGAGTAGTTCTTTTCCAGAGCCTGGTGAACAGTGTCAATAACATCCTGCTTGACTTCCGTATCAGCACAGGGAATGAACACAGCATCATGATGCAGTTCGTCAAGATTGATCTGGCCATTGCGGATCTGCCAGGCAAGCTGGATAACATCGGAACCTTCTTTCTGCCGATAGATATGTTCCAGGCGTTCAACCGGAAACAGATCGGATGCGATCAGATCTCTTAATACGGACCCGGGACCGACGGAAGGCAGCTGATCCTCATCACCGATGATGCAGATCTTCTTAATGACCCGGCTGGCTTTTAACAGATTGGCAAACAGCCAGTCATCCACCATGGAAAATTCATCCACAATCAGCAGATCACAGATGATCGGATCATCTTCATTCTTGCCGAAGGTATTTGTTTCTAGATCCCATTTCAGCAGAGAATGGATGGTGGTTGCCTGTACTTCGGCCAGATCGCCAAGACGTTTGGCAGCTCTTCCGGTCGGTGCACAGCAGATCACTGTGCTGTCGGGATACACACACCGATACAGACGGATCAGGGCATGCACAACGGTTGTCTTACCGGTGCCGGGACCGCCTGTGAGAATGGTAAAGGGATGGTGGAAGATGGAGAGGATGGCGGATATCTGTCTGGCATCATAATGAATGTGGTAATGTTCCTGAATGGAAGAAAGATACCCGGCCAGGATGCTGTCATCTACTGTTTCCGACTCGTTATAGGGAAATTCACTCAGAAATGTTGCGATGGTCTCTTCCGATTCATACTGGGTGATCGGATAGATTCTGTCTTCCTTCTGCACCAGAATACGATCATTGATATTGTCCGAAAGAAGCGTATCAAAATCATAGTCGATACCCCGGGCAATACGGGCAAAGGCCTGTTTCAGATGATCTGCTGTGGTATAGCTGTCGCCATTTCTTACACAGAGATTCATGACAAGACACCCGAGCATTACTTCCAGTCTTCTGGGATCATTCTCCTCAAAGCCAAGATGCCGGCCGATCTTATCGGCTGTTTCAAACCCGAACCCGTCGCATTCCTGTACAACTTTATAGGGATTTTCCGAAAGCTTCTTCACCGCATCCCGGCCATAGAGCTTATGCAGGCGGATCACATTGCGGACTCCGATGCCGTGGATATCAAGAAAGCGGATCAGCTCCTGCATGCCTTCATCTTCCGCATTGATGCCTTCTTTGATGACTTTCTTCTGTTTGTCGCTCAGATCAAGTCCATCAACTAAAGACGGATCCTCTTTCATCTTCTTAATGGAATCCTCACCGATCGCATCTACAATCTTCTCTGCAGTCTTTTTGCCGATGCCGGGAAAATTCAGGCCGGAAAGATATCTGATCTCGGCTTCTCTGCCGCTTGGCAGAACCGGTTCCATGTAATGCATGGAAAACTGAATGCCGTAGCGGGGATGTTCCACAAACTCACCATAGATGTTATAGAGTACATCCATCTTGAGCTTGCTGCATATGCCCGTTACGGTGATGACTTTTTCTTCCTCATCATTCTGTCTGAAGCGGAATACCGTATAGCCGTTGGATTCATTGCGAAAGATGATGACAGTGGCTTTGCCGCTGATGCACTGCAGCTCTTCACTCATACTTCAGCCCGCCTGTTCATTGACCATAGTCATCAGGTCGCATCCATTGCGGAATACCTTTTCAATCTTGCCGCCCATGATCATGACATCATGATCATAGAATACCGCTTCCTGGCCTGGTGTCACACTGCGGGAAAGCTGCGGGAAAGAGGCATATACCGTATGCTCATCCACCTGAGATATAGTCACATCCTGATCGGCCTGGCGGTATCTGAACTTGGCGGCACAGTGCAGCGGCAGATCACGGTCCGCCATCACATTGACCCCGCTGATGAGACACCCGTCACTGTACAGCCAGTCCTGGTGATCCGCATCTACAACATACAGCTCATTCTTCTTCACATTCTTGCCAGCCACAAAGAACGGCCCGATGCCGCCGATGTTAAGCCCTTTGCGCTGTCCGATGGTATAGTACAGAACGCCCTGATGTTCCCCTACGGTTTCATGATTGATGATATTGATGATTTTTCCCGGCTTCATCGGCAGATAGTTGCTCAGAAATTCACGGAAATGTCTTTCCCCGATGAAGCAGATGCCGGTACTGTCCTTCTTATGGGCAATGGACAAACCGTATTCATCGGCCCATTTTCTGATTTCAGGCTTGGTGATATGACCTAAAGGAAACAGCACATGATCCAGTACACTGCGGTTGACTTCACTCAGGAAATACGACTGATCCTTATTGCGGTCATCCGCCTTCAGAATGACATTATGACCGTTCTCCTGCCCCATCAAGGCATAGTGTCCGGTTGCCACAAGATCAAAACCTTTCTCCTTACCGAACTTCATGAAACTGTCGAACTTGATATACCGGTTGCACAGAATATCCGGATTCGGCGTTCTTCCCTTTTCATATTCCAATAGAAAAGTATGAAACACCTCTTCCCAGTATTCTTCAATAAAATCAATGCGCAGCAAAGGCAGACCGAGCTGATCCGCCGTTCTTTTCGCATCATTATAATCGCTTTCCTGAGGACATACCGGATCATTGATGGTCGGATTGCCTTCAATGTCATCATTGGCTGCACTGTCCCAGTTTCTCATAAAAGCACAGGTTACATCATACCCCTGCTGTTTGAGAAGATATGCCGCGGCAGCGGAATCCACCCCACCGCTGAAACCTACCATTACTTTCGTCATATGCTCTCCCTAAACAAAAGAAGCCATTACGGCTTCACTGAATCCTGATCATGATGCACGACTCCGCATGCCTTGTAATTGGGACACGTCTCATTGCATGTCTGATCAGACATGTAGCGCAGTTCCTTCGGCAGAAAAGCCGTAATCTCATCCGCATCATAACCTACCTGGAAATTATTCTCAGATACGATAATCGGACGCTTCAGCACGCTTGGATTATGCTTGACAAACTCTACCAGCTCATTGATTGTCATACTGTCAATATCCACGCCGCTTTCCTGTATGACTTTGGAACGCTTGGAGATCAGATCATCCGTTCCATTCTCAGAACGCATTAAAAGATGCTTGATCTCGTTATCATTGAGCAGTGTTTTAAACAGATTCTTTTCAATAAACGGGATATCCCTTTCCTTCAGCCACTGCTTGACTTTCCGGCAGCTGGCACATCCCGGAGAAGTATACACAACAATCATTCCCTAACTCCTGTCCGGGTTATTATAGCATGAACAGTCATTCAATTGAAATCCGTGTTTAAATATGAAATAATATATGAAGCATTGATCGGGTGCGGAACAGTACGGTTCAGCAAAGAGAAGCGGCATTCCGGTGCAAGCCGTAATGAAACACACTGTCCATTTTGGAGCCCGGGAGCGTTAACTGAAACAGGTCGCAGGTGTTGCGTTATCAGCCGGAAAGTGATTCATACAAGGTATGAATAAGCTGGGTGGTACCGCGCACGAAGTCTCCTGCGTCCCTTCTGGGACAGGGGACTTTTATTTTATCAGGAGGTTATTGTATGAAGAGAATGCTATCCGGCATCAAGCCGACCGGTCAGCTGCATTTAGGCAGCTATCTGGGTGCTCTCAAGCATTTTGTGGACTATCAGGATGAATATGAGATGTATGCCTTTATTGCCAATCTGCACTGCATTACCGTTCCCCAGGACCCGGCAACCCTGCAGAAGAATCTGAAAGACTGCGTGGCTCTGTATCTGGCCTGCGGTCTGGATCCCAAAAAAGCTACCATCTTCCTGCAGACAGATGTCAAAGCCCATGCCCAGCTCGGCTATATCATGTGCTGCCATACTTACATGGGTGAACTTTCCCGCATGACCCAGTTCAAGGACAAACAGGCCAAGGGTGAGAAGAACCTCTCCGGCGGTCTCTATACCTATCCTTCTTTAATGGCTGCGGATATTCTGCTGTATGATCCGGATTATGTACCGGTTGGAGATGATCAGAAGCAGCACGTTGAACTGACGCGTGATCTTGCCATCCGCATGAATCACAGATACGGTGACCTCTTCAAGGTACCGGAACCGCTCATCGGTAAAGTCGGCGCCCGCATCATGTCACTGAATGATCCTTCCAAGAAGATGAGCAAGTCAGATAACAACGACAAGGGCTGTGTCTATCTGCTGGATGATCTCAAGAAGGCCAGAAAGAAGATCATGGGTGCAGTGACAGATAACTTCGCCAATGTGCATTATGATCCGGAAAATCAGCCCGGTATTGCCAATCTCATGCAGATCATGAGCTCTCTGGAAGATAACAGACCGTTCGGTGAGATTGAGGAGCAGTTCAAGGGCAAGGGATATGGCGACTTCAAGAGAGCTGTGGCAGATGATGTCTGCCATACCCTGGAAACCATTCAGAACAGATACAATGAAGTCATCAGTTCTGATCTGTTGGAAAAGACACTGAGCGAAGGTGCTGCCAGGGCCAATGCCATCGCCAATGCAAAGCTCGATAAAGTGCAGCGTGCCATCGGCATAGAGATCATTGACAAATAGGAAAAATAGGGTAGAGTGAGCCGCACCTATGGCTCGACCCTCCCATTGCACCGTACGTACGGTCTTCCGTATACGGCGCTACGTTTGTATT
>ONOV01000071.1 GCA_900319505.1 uncultured Erysipelotrichaceae bacterium | reverse complement strand
GCTGTAATGGCAAATGCTGTAGCCATGAGTGCTGCTGCAAGTGATCTCAGAAATTTCATGTTCATTATTTTCTTTCCTTATTTTATTGCAGGGAAACCTCTCTTTTCCCTTCTGTTACAGATTGTAATAACAGAGAGTAATATTCCGATGACAGCAGTGTTTATACGATATATTTTTCCTTTCAAAATCAGGTAATACAGCGGTTGAGCACATGCAATTCATTCATGCATGCAGGCATACAAAAAGCACATGGAGTAAATCCATGTGCTGAAAGTCATATCAGTAGGCAAATGTACCTTCAAAGACGGTTTCACAGCCGCCGTTCAGCATCACTCTGCCATTGTGAATGGTAACCGTGACATTGCCGCCCGGCAGTTCCACTTTGATCGGCATCTCTTCACGGCAATAGCCGATGCGTACCGCTGCGGCGGCAGCGGCACAGGCATCAATGCCGCATCCGTTGGTGATGCCGTTGCCTCTTTCATACACTCTGACTTTAAGCGTACTTTCATCCACAACCCTGACAAATTCCGTATTAGTGCGCTCCGGGAAGAGATCGGCATTTTCAAAGTACGGACCGACTTCCGGCAGGTTGATCTCTTCAATATGATCATCAAAAATGACACAGTTGGGAGATCCTACTTTGACACAGGTAACGGTATAGATGTGTTCGTGAATGGTGAGCGGCTTCTGAATCATCTCTTTTTCTTCTGTCTTTACCGGGATGTTCTCACAGGCAAAGTCCGGCCTGCCCATATCGACGGTGACGGAATGCACCTTGCCATTGCGCAGGAACAGATGCATGGTTCTGACGCCGGCATCAGTTTCAATAGACATGTTTGTCTTTCTGACAATTCCCTGATCATACAGGTACTTGGCCATAAAGCGCAGATTGTTGCCGCCGATTTCCGCTCTTGTGCCGTCACGGTTATAGGAGATCATCCGGGCATCGGCACGCAGAGAGATACGGATGAGTACAATGCCGTCAGCACCGATGCCGGTATGACGGTCACAGAGTGTGACGCATAAGGACTCAGGAGAGGTGATCTTATTCATGAAGTCCTCAATCACAATATAGTCATCTCCGCAGTCCTGCATCTTGGTGAAGTGGACGGTTTCATGGTTATGACGCATGTGGTTGATGTCGATGAGTTCGGTATTCTCACTGTTGTAGCGGCCGGCCACCATATCTGCAAGAGCAGCAGCGGTATCGGCTGATGTCAGGCATGGAATACTCAGCTGCATGGCCTTGGTATGGATGGCTGTATAGTCGCCGATGGTGCCGTCTCGTACGGCGCCGGTATAGATGATGTAGTTCAGTTCACCCTGATCCATCAGATCAAAGATCTCTTTACTGCTGTTTTCCGTGGATACGGTTGTTACGGTAATACCCATGCGGCGGATGGCTTCTGCGGTTGTTTCCGTGGCATAGATCTTCATGCCAAGCGATGAGAACTTGGCAGCCACATCGACAATTTCCGCATTGTCATGTTCTTCCACACTGATCAGGATGCCGCCATGGGCACGTGACAGCGTATCAAGCATCTTGAATCCGGCCCCGGCAAGTCCCTTGAACAGTGCCTCCGGCAGCGTTCTGCCGATGCCTAAGGCTTCACCGGTAGACTTCATTTCCGGGCCGAGAATGCTGTTGGCATCCATGAGCTTTTCAAAGGAAAACACCGGTACCTTGACACAGGTATAAGGCGGCTGGCGATAGAGTCCTGTACCGAAGCCAAGATCTTTCAGCTTATAGCCGAGCATCGTCTTGGAGGCCAGATCCACCATCGGTACGCCTGTCACCTTGGAAATATAAGGAACGGTACGGGAAGCTCTCGGGTTGACTTCAATGACATACAGTTCGCCCTGGAAGAACAGATACTGAATGTTGACAAGCCCTTTTGTGCCCATATCCTTGGCCAGCTGGATGGAAACGGAAATCACTCTTTCCAGCTGTTCATCATTGAGATTGTATGGCGGATAGACAGCGATGGAGTCGCCGGAATGTACACCGGCTCTTTCGATATGTTCCATGATGCCCGGGATCAGAACATCTTCCCCATCCGAGATGACATCCACTTCCAGCTCAATGCCGGGCAGATACGCATCAATCAGAACCGGGTTGTCAATGCCCTGGGCCAGAATTCTGGACATGTAGTCGACGGTATCCTCTTCACTGTGGGCAATGGTCATATTCTGACCGCCGATGACATAGGAAGGTCTTAAAAGGACCGGATAGCCGATTTCCTTTGCGGCCTGCTTCGCTTCCTCCATGGTCAGTACACTCATGCCCTTGGGACGCTTGACGCCTCTTGCCTGCAGGAGAGCTTCAAATCTGGCTCTGTCTTCAGCCAGGTCGATCGCATCGGCACTGGTACCAAGGATATTGACTCCCTGACTGTCAAGGTAGCCGGCCAGAGAGATGGCGGTCTGACCGCCGAAAGCCACAACAACACCCATCGGCTTTTCCACCTGGATGATGTTCATGACATCTTCTCTGCATAACGGTTCAAAGTACAGGCGGTCAGCCGTGTCATAGTCGGTCGATACGGTTTCCGGGTTGTTATTGACAATGACGACATCATAGCCAAGTGCTCTTAACGTCCAGACACAGTGCACACTGGAGTAATCGAACTCAATGCCCTGGCCGATGCGGATCGGACCGGAGCCCAGTACCATGACCACCGGCTTGCCGGACCGCTTCAATCCTCTTGCTTCACACTCTTTGTCTGCCGTGCTGTAGAAGTACGGGGTAGCTGCTTCAAACTCACCGGCACATGTATCAACCATCTTATAGACATAGTGGAATGAAGGCAGATCACTGCGGCCGGACAGCCTGCTCAATGCTTCATCCGTATAGCCAAGCTTCTTGCCGAGGTAATAGTCTTCATCACTCAAACCATCCGCAATTCTCTTTTCATACTCAGCCAGGCCCTTGAACTTGGCCAGGAACCACTCATCAATCTTTGTCAGTTCATGAATCTTTTCGATGGAAACACCCTTCTTGAGCGCTTCAAATACCGTAAAGAGCCGGTGGTCATCCTGATCCAGCAGTCTTTCTTCTACAAGCCGATTATCCAGCGGCCTGGCATTCAGGGTATCCAGTTTGATCTCGGCACCTCTGACTGCTTTCAGTAAAGCTGCTTCAAAGCAGTTGGAAATTGCCATGACTTCACCGGTTGCCTTCATCTGGGTGCCAAGCTTACGGGAAGAGCCGGCAAACTTGTCAAACGGCCACTTCGGCATCTTGACTACAACATAGTCAAGGGACGGTTCAAAGCAGGATACCGTCTCCCCGGTTACTTCATTGGTAATTTCATCCAGGCTGTAGCCAAGGGCAATCTTGGTTGTGATCTTGGCAATCGGATAGCCGGTGGCTTTGGAAGCCAGGGCACTGGATCTTGATACACGGGGATTGACTTCAATAACCGCATATTCAAAGGACTCCGGATTCAGGGCAAGCTGAACATTACAGCCCCCGACAATATTGAGGGCGCTGATGATATCCAGTGATGCTTTTCTGAGCATCTGGAATTCCTTATCAGCCAGGGTGAGACATGGGGAAACAACAATACTGTCGCCAGTATGCACGCCGACCGGATCGATGTTTTCCATGGAACAGATGGCAATGACATTGCCGATGGCATCACGCATTGTTTCAAATTCGATTTCCTTCCAGCCGGCAATGGAACGCTCAATCAGTACCTGGGTGATCGGAGAAAGATCAAGACCGGTACGGGCAATGATTCTCAGTTCTTCTTCATCTGCCGCAATGCCGCCGCCTGATCCGCCGAGTGTAAAGGCAGGTCTGACAATAACCGGATAGCCGATCTTTTCGGCAATCTCTAGTGCTTCTTCCAGGGTACTGGCGGTAGCGCTTGGTACGACCGGCTGGCCGATGGCTTCCATGGTATCGCGGAAGCGCTGTCTGTCTTCGGCTTTATCAATGGCTTCAATATCCGAGCCTAATAAACGTACGCCGTGTTTCTGCAGCCAGTTGTCTTTGCTCAGCTGTAAGGCCAGCGTCAGAGCGGTCTGGCCGCCAAGCGATGCCAGCATGGAATCGGGATGTTCTTTTTCAATGATACGTTTGATGGTTGTTTCATTCAGGGGTTCCAGGTAGATTTCATCTGCCATATGGTTATCCGTCATGATGGTAGCCGGATTGGAATTGGCAAGAACGACTTCAATGCCTTCCTGCTTGAGGACGGTACAGGCCTGGGTGCCCGCATAGTCGAATTCAGCTGCCTGGCCGATGACAATCGGACCGCTGCCGATGACCAGAACTTTACGAATAGATTGATCCTTAGGCATGCTTTTCCTCCATCATCTTCATGAATGTATCAAACAGAAAGCCGCAGTCCTTCGGACCAGAGCAGGCTTCCGGATGAAACTGCACCGTCAGACAGTCATAGCCGGGATAGCGCATGCCTTCGCATGTACCGTCATTGGCATTGACAAAGGCTTCTGTGCCGATGCCTCTGAGCGAATCTGCATCAACCGCATAGCCATGATTCTGGGATGTGATATAGGTTCTGCCTGTTTCAAGATCCTTGACCGGCTGGTTGACGCCTCTGTGGCCGAACTTCATCTTGTAGGTTGTCCCGCCCATGGCAAGAGCCATGAGCTGATGGCCCAGACAAATGCCGAAAACCGGCTTCTTTCCGACGATCTGACGCAGCGTCTGAATCAAAGCCGTATTTTCACCCGGATCACCCGGGCCATTGGAAATCATGATACCGTCCACCGGTTCTTTCAGGATCTCTTCAGCTGAACTTGTGGAAGGAACAACTTTGACCGTGCAGCCATGCCGGCACAGTTCACGGACAATATTCTTTTTCAGACCGCAGTCAATCAGCGTCACATGACGTTTTTCCTCACCTTCGGCAGGAAAGGTTTCGATGTGACGGCACGTTGCCGCATTGACAACACCTGTAACTGCATAGTTTTTCAGAATGGAAAGGTCTTCCGGCACGGTATTGAACAGACCGGCATTGATGACGCCGTGGTTTCTGATGCGCCGGGTCAGAGCTCTTGTGTCTACCCCGGCAATAGCAGGAATATCCTTTTCCTTCAGATAGGCATTGAGGGTTTCTTCACAGCGGAAGTTGCTTGGGGTTTCACAATACTCTCTTACTACATATCCTTTGAGCAGACTTTCCCCTTCAAAGTCCTCCGGAATGATGCCGTAGTTGCCGATGAGCGGGAAAGTCTGAATGACGATCTGGCCGGCATAGCTTGCATCGGTCAGGGTTTCAATATAACCGCACATGCCGGTTGTAAAGACAAGTTCACCCACCGTTTCCTTTTCACTGCCAAAGCCTTCTCCTTCATAGACGGAACCATCCGCCAGTACCAGATACTTCTTCATAACAGTGCCGCCATGACCGCTTTAATGGTATGCATGCGGTTCTCTGCTTCATCAAACACAATGGACGCATCGCTTTCAAATACTTCATCACTGACTTCCAGCGCATCCATGCCATACTTCTCACAGACCATCTTTCCGACATCCGTATGGGTATCGTGGTAGCTTGGCAGACAATGCATGAACAGCGCCTGTCTGCCCGCTTTCTCCATCAGTTCACGATTGACCTGATAAGGTTTCATCAGCGGCAGTCTTTCCGCCCATACTTTCTCCGGTTCGCCCATGGAAACCCAGATATCCGTATAGACGATATCGGCTCCCTGAACTGCTTCATACGGATCCCTGACAAAGTCAATTACTGCCCCGGTCTTTTCAGCAATGTCCCGGCATACCTGAATCAGTTCAGACGAAGGCATATAGCCATCCGGACCGCTGGCTGTAAAATGCATGCCCATCTTGGCGCAGGCACACATCAGACTGTTGGCCGTGTTGTAGCGGCAGTCACCCAGATACACCAGGTGAATGCCCTTCAGATGCCCGCAGTGCTCACGTATGGTAAGCAGATCCGCCAGCATCTGGGTAGGATGAAACTCATTGGTCAGACCGTTGATCACAGGCACATCGGCATACTTTGCCAGCTCTTCCACGATGGCTTGGCCATAGCCTCTGTATTCGATGGCATCAAACATCCGTGACAGAACTCTGGCTGTATCCGCAATGGATTCTTTGACGCCGATCTGCGTGCCGGTCGGGCCAAGATAGACAGCCCCCATGCCCAGATCATGTGCCGAGACTTCAAATGAGCATCTTGTTCTTGTTGAAGTCTTTTCAAAGATCATGGCAATGTTCTTCCCTTTTTCAAGCTCATGGGGAATACCGGCCTTCTTCTTTGCCTTGAGATCTGCTGCCAGATCCAGAAGATATGTGATTTCTTCCGGTTCATAATCCAGCAGTTTCAGAAAATCTCTTCCTTTCAGGTTCATTTTATTTTCCTTTCTTCAGCCAGAGCTTCTTGAATCACTTCACAGGCTGCCATCAGCGTATCTTCCGGAATATTGAGGGCCGGCAGCAGTCTGATCCGATTGTCATGTGCGGTCAGTACCAGTACCCCATGTTTCATGCAGGTCATCAGAACATCTTCTGCTTTGGCATATTTCGGTTCAATCCCGATCATCAGCCCCATGCCTTCGACTGCTTTCACATCCGGATCCGCTTTGAAGAATGCCTGTACTTTTTCACCCTTGGCTCTGACGTCCTGTAACAGTGTATCATCAATTCTTTCAGCAATCGATACACCGCCGGCGGCCGCAATCGGATTGCCGCCGAACGTAGAACCGTGGTCGCCAGGCCTGAAAACATCCTGGGTCTTTTCATTGAACAGTACCGCCCCGATCGGCAGACCGCCGCCAAGTCCCTTGGCTGTGGTGACAAGGTCCGGATGGATGCCGTAGTTCATGTAGGAGAAATAGCTGCCGGTACGGCCGTTGCCGGTCTGTACCTCATCCACAATCAGAAGAATGTCATTCTCATCACAGATCTTCTGAATGCCCTGTACGTACTTTTGATCCAGAACATGCACACCGCCTTCACCCTGAATGCATTCGATCATGATCGCTGCTGTCTTGTTTTCCCTGACAAGCTTTTCCATATCGGCAAGATTATTTCTTTCTGCATGGACAAAACCCGGAGTCAGCGGCAGAAAGTCATGATGGAACATGTCCTGACCGGTTGCCGCAAGAGTTGTGATGGTGCGGCCATGGAAGGAATCCTTCAGAGTAATGATGGTATATGTATCCGCACCGTGCTTCCCGGCCGCATACTTACGGGCGGCCTTGATGGCGCCTTCATTGGCTTCAGCTCCGGAATTGCCGAAGAATACTTTCTTCATGCCTGTCTTTTCACAAAGCAATTGGGCCAGATGCGCACATGGTTCCGTATAGTACAGGTTGGAAGTATGCTGGAGGCAGTCAAGCTGGGCTTCAACGGCTTTTTTCCATATGTCATCGCAATAGCCGAAGATATTGACGCCGATGCCTGAAGTCAGATCCGTATAGACTCTGCCTTTATCATCAGCCGCCTTTACCCCGTGTCCCTTCACTAATACAGCCGGATAGCGGTCATAGGTATGGGCAATATAGTTCTGATCCAGTTTTTCTGTCTCCATAGAAACTCACTCCTTTTCAATCATTGTACCGGCGCCTTCATCAGTCAGAAGCTCCATCAGTAAGGCATGCGGCCTTGTTCCATCCAGAATGACCGATGCCTTTACCCCTTTCTCTACCGCATTGACGCAGCACTCAACTTTGGGAATCATCCCGCCGGCGACAATGCCGTCTTCATACAGCTGACGTGTCTCGTTAATCGTCAGATGCGGAATCAGAGTGGACGGATCATGAATATCCCGCATGATGCCGGAAATATCACTCATCATGATCAGTCTTTCCGCATGCAGAACAGAAGCGATTTCTCCCGCTGCCGTATCCGCATTGATGTTGTAGGCATTGCCCTGCTGATCACATCCTACGGTTGCGATGACCGGTATATAGCCGGCCCCGATCAGATCATTCAGGATGGCTGGATGAATCGCTGTGATCTTTCCGACATAACCGTACTTGGGATCCTTGATTTCCGCTTCAATCATGCCGTCATCCATACCGGCCAGACCGATGGCTCTGCCGCCGCAGGCCTGCAGAAGGTTGACCAGAGACTTATTGATCTTGCCGGCAAGTACCATCTGGACCAGATCCACGGTTTCCTTATCCGTTACCCTCAGCCCGTCAATGAACGTAGACGCCTTGCCGGTCAGCTTCATCATCTGGGAAATGGCAGGTCCTCCGCCATGTACCAATACTGCATGTACCCCAACCGCTGCTAACAGAACAACATCCTGGGTAACCTGCTTTTCCAGCTGTTTTGACTTCATGGCATTGCCGCCATACTTGATGACAACCGTGTGTCCGGAATAATGCTGGATATTAGGCAGGGCCTGGACAAGCACTTCAGCTCTTTCACTGTTTGACAGATCCATCATGTCCGGTAATCTCCATTGATTCTGATATAGTCATAGGTAATATCGCATCCCCAGCAGGTGACGCTGCTGTTTCCTTCATGCATGTCAATCAGAATCTGTACTTCATCTTCATGCAGAATCTTTGCGGCAAGATCCTCATCAAAACTGAGTCCATTTCCCTTTTCACAGACCAGAATCTCACCTGCCCTGGAGGCAAAGCGGATATCCACCGTGGAAGGAGCAAAATCAGCTCCGGAATAGCCCATGGCACAGAGTACTCTGCCCCAGTTGGCATCACAGCCGAAGATCGCTGCCTTAGTCAAGGTGGAAGAGATGACTGACTTGCTGAGAAGTTCTGCTTCAGCTTCATCTGCCGCATGAGATACCGTACAGGCAATCAGATGCCTGGCACCTTCCCCATCCGCTGCCATACGCTTTGCCATCACGGTACATAAGTGTTTCAATGCTTTGACAAAGATTTCAAAGTCTTCATTTTCCGTATCAATAGCCGGATTACCAGCCAGACCATCTGCCAGCATGATCAGTGAATCATTGGTACTGGTATCCCCATCAACGGAAATCCGGTTGAAGGTCACATCACATACCTCTTTCAGGGCTTTCTTCAGCATGGCTTTACGGATGGCACAGTCGGTAGTGATATAGCACAGCATGGTGCCCATATGTGGGTGAATCATGCCGGAGCCTTTGGAAATGGCACCGATCGTCACTGTCTTTCCTCCCAGTTCAAACTGGATGGCATATTCCTTCTTGCGGGTATCGGTAGTCATGATGGCATGGGCCGCATCATCAGAACCGGACGGCGCATCCGTGAGTTCTTTGACCAGCTGTGGCAGACCTTTCTGCATCGGCACAAGATCCAGCGGTATCCCGATCACACCGGTGGAAGAGACAAGCACTTCTTCCGGCCTGATGCCAAGGGCATCCGCTGCCATCTTCTGCATCCCTGCCGCTGCTTCATCACATCCTGGGGCACAGGCATTGGCAATACCGGAATTGGCAAAGATGGCTCTGACCGTTTCGTTCTTCACGGTTTCCATGTCCAGTTTCACCGGCGCTGCCTTGACTTTATTCAGAGTAAACAGGCCGGCACAGACAGCTGGCTTTTCACAGTAAATCAGAGCAATATCTTTCTTTTCCTTGTTATGACGTATGCCGCAGTGAATGCCGGATGCCCTGAATCCTTTCGCTGCCGTAACGCCGCCTTCTGTTTCCTTATACATCATTTCACCAGTCCTATTTCTTCTTCTATTCCTGAAACAATGTTCATATTCTGAATAGCTGCCCCGCTTGCCCCTTTGCCAAGATTGTCAAACAGGGCAATGACATCCATTCTTTCTTCATTTCCAATCACCGTAATGGCACAATCATCCCTTCCGGCATAAAGATCTGCCGGAAGATAGCCGTTTTCATCAAGCTTTTCTTCATAATGAACCATGCCACCAGGATACGCTTTGCGATATGTTTCCCTGATCTCTTCCATCGATCCATGAATCTGTGTACAGTCAAGAGATAGAATGCTCTCCATTCCGCAGTAATAATCCGCTACTACCGGATTAAAGATCGGCGGATGTTTCAGACCGCTCATCACTTCCATTTCCGGCAGATGTTTATGTTTCTGTCCCAGGCCATAAAGCTGCGGTGCATTGATATGTGCTTCTTTTTCAATTGCCTCATATCTTGCGATCATCTTCTTGCCGCCGCCTGAATAGCCGGTCAATGAAGTCAAAGAGAGAATCGTATCCGGATCAATGATGCCTGCTTTGACCAGCGGTGAAGCAAGAAGAATGAAGCCGGTGGCGTGACAGCCGGGATTGGCAATCCTTTTTGCCGCTCTGATCTTTTCTCTCTGCCCTTTCAGCTCCGCAAGGCCATACACCCAGCCGGCGGAAGTACGATGAGCTGTAGAAGTATCAATGATTACCGTATTTTTATTTTCAACAAGATCCGCTGCTTCTATGGCTGCCTG
>ONOV01000228.1 GCA_900319505.1 uncultured Erysipelotrichaceae bacterium | reverse complement strand
TCATTATGCTCTGTATGCAGTGAATGCACCGATAGATGGATTTGATACAAGCCGTGACAGTTTTATCGGTGTCTATAACGGCTTCGCCAATCCCGAAGCAGTCAAAGACGGAAAGAGCCGCAATTCCATTGCCCATGGCTGGGCACCGATCGGCTCCCATCACATCAGAGTCACCCTGCAGCCTGGCGAAGCAAAGAGCTATATCTTTGTGCTTGGCTATTGTGAAAACCCTGTGGATCAGAAATGGGAAGCGCCGAATGTCATCAATAAAGCACCGGCCGAGAAACTGCTCGCCAGGTATCAGACAGATGAGCAGGTAAACAAAGCCCTTTCTGATCTGAAAGCATACTGGGACAGACTGCTTTCCACCTTCACCGTTCATACTGAAGAAGAAAAGCTCAATCGTACGGTCAATATCTGGAACCAGTACCAGTGCATGGTCACTTTCAATATGAGCCGTTCGGCAAGCTATTTTGAAAGCGGTCTTGGCCGGGGCATGGGTTTCCGTGATTCCTGTCAGGATCTGCTCGGCTTTGTTCATCTGATTCCGGACCGGGCCAGAGAAAGAATCATCGATATTGCCAATACCCAGTTTGAAGACGGCAGTGCCTACCATCAGTATCAGCCTCTGACCAAGAAAGGCAACTCGGATATCGGCTCCGGCTTCAACGATGATCCGCTGTGGCTGATTGCCGGTACCTGTGCCTATCTCAGAGAAACAGGCGACTATTCGATTCTGGATGAACTGTGCACCTTCAACAATAATCCTGACAATACAGCGCCGCTGCTGGAACATCTGCGCCGTTCCTTCGCCTTTACCACAACACACAGAGGTCCTCATCAGCTGCCGTTAATCGGACGGGCTGACTGGAATGACTGTCTGAATCTCAACTGCTTCTCCACCGAACCCGGGGAAAGCTTCCAGACCTTCGGGCCAAGTGAAGGACCGGTTGCGGAATCCGTGTTCATTGCCGGCATGTATGTGAAATACGGCCGTGAATTTGCGGATCTTCTGAACCATATCAAGAGACCTGAAGAAGCTGAGGAAGTCACCAGGAATGTCAATGAAATGGTGGAAAGAGTAGAAGATGCAGGCTGGGATGGCAGGTGGTTCATCCGGGCCTATGATGCCTATTCCAATCCGGTCGGCAGTCATGTATGTGAGGAAGGTCAGATCTACATCGAACCACAGGGCATGTGCGTTATGGCCGGCATCGGACTGAATGACGGCAAAGCTGAGCAGGCTCTTGAAAGCGTGAAAGAAAGACTGGACACAAAATACGGCATCTGCCTGCATCAGCCGGCTTATACCAGATACCACAAAGAGCTTGGTGAAATCAGTTCCTATCCGCCGGGATACAAGGAAAATGCCGGTATCTTCTGCCATAACAACCCCTGGATTGTCATCGCGGAAACAATGCTGGGACATGGCGATCGTGCCTTTGAAGTATTCCGCAAGACGTGTCCTGTCTATCTGGAAAATATCAGTGACATTCACCGGACCGAACCATACGCCTACTGTCAGATGGTTGCCGGAAAGGATGCGGCCACTTTCGGAGAAGGCAAGAACAGCTGGCTGACCGGTACAGCCGCATGGACATTCACCGCTGTTTCCCAGTATATTCTGGGCATTCAGCCTACGCTTGACGGCCTTGCCGTCAATCCATGCATTCCTTCAGACTGGAATGAATATACTGTAGAAAGAACATTCCGCGGCGTACATTATCACATCACCGTTAAAAACCCGGATCATAAACAGTCAGGTGTAAAGACACTGCTTGTCAACGGCAAAGAAACAGAAGGTACTCTGATTCCTCTGCCGCAGAATAAAGACGATGTCAGTGTCATTGCCATTCTTGGCTGACAGACTATAAAGACGGCAGAGTTCAACCCGCATTGATCTCTGCCGTCTTTTACTTGTCTTACTCTGCCTGGATCGTCATGATGTCATCATCTGTAGACACCATAGTATTGGTTTCCGCCTTGACTTCCAGTACAGTACCGGATACCGGCGCTTCTACCGGCAGATTATTGCCGATCAAAGCCAGTGTATCACCCTTGTTGACATGATCTCCCGCCTTGACGAAAATCTGGGTCAGAATGCCGGGAATGTCCACATGAACCACTACATTGCCCTGTTCATCCTTCTCAGGTTCCTTCTTTTCCGGTTCATCATCCCATACCGTAACCGGCTCTTTCTTATCCTTCAGCTTACGATAAGCGAGCGCACC
>ONOV01000032.1 GCA_900319505.1 uncultured Erysipelotrichaceae bacterium | reverse complement strand
GACTCAGGGTCTCTCTGACGATGATGTGCTTGTTCTTGCCGGAATAGTTGATGGCATTGGTCATGAAGTTGTTGAAGACCTGTTCCATCCGCTTGAGATCCGCATTGATCAGCACCTCACCCAGCAGATAATGTTCAATATTGAAGCCTTCCTGATACGTATAGACATCGTATTTCTTCAGCTGCTGATCCAGCATTGCGGACAGATCGAAGATGGTCTTTTCCAGTCTGATCTTGTTTTCCTGCAGTCTGGACAGATCCAGCAGATCATTGACCAGCACGTTGAGGCGCTGGGCTTCATCGATAATGACCTGACAGTTCTCATCTGTCTTTTCACCAGGCAGATCACGCATCATTTCACCATAGCCGGAGATCATGGTCAGCGGTGTACGCAGGTCATGGGATACATTGGCAATCAGATCACGCTTTGCCTTATCCGCCTTCTGAATATCATTGGCCGCCTGGGCAAGGGTTTCATTGAGCTCTTCCGCCTCTCGGTATTTATTGGTCTTGGGATTGACTTCATACCTGCCCTGAGGCAGCTGTTTGGCGGACTGGTTGATCACGGTCAATGGCTTGGCAATATTGCGGTTGATCAGGAATGTCAGAATGACGATGGCCGCAACGATCATCAGGGTGATATACAGCAGCTGTACCGATAAGGTACTGCGGGTTGCGCTGACCGGACTGATACCGCTGTAGACCATGATGATGGCATCCCCGTCATCTGCTTTTACAATTCTGGTATAGATAATGTCTTTGAATGAACTGTCGGTGTCACGACTGCTGCCCTTGCCGAGCGATCTGTCATGAACAGCAACATAAGTATTGTTTTTGGAGACAGAAGCATACCCGATCAGTTCGGATTTTGTTTCCGTACTCATATTGGAAAAGACCGTACAGAACTGATTGCCTTCCGTCAAAGACGCATCGTTGTAGGTGACGGAAATACATGTGTCGTTATGCATGGATGTGGCAAACAGCAAATCCGTCAGATCATCCTCATCAATGGCATTGGCAATGGCATCGCCTGTCTTCTTGACGCTGTCAATCTTTTCGTGTTCATACATAGGCTCCAGCAGCATCATCTGAAATACGAACAGAAGTGTAAGCAGCACCGCCGCAAACACAAACAGATACAGGCCGATCTTTCCCTTCAGAGAAACGCCGACCTTTTCAGTTCTGCTTTTCAAAACGGTAGCCAACTCCTCTCAGGGTCACAATGTATCGGGCATAGGATGGGCCTAAATTCTTGCGCAAGAGCTTGATATGTGTATCCAGCGTACGATCATCCCCGAAGAAGTCATAGCCCCATACATTCTGCAGCAGCTGTTCACGGGTCAGGGCAATGCCGGCATTCTTGGCAAGATAGGCCAGCAGTTCATATTCCTTCGGCGACAGCTGCAGCCTCCGTCCATCAATCGTAACCGTACGGGCTGAGAAGTTGATCTCCATGTCGTCCACCCGCATGACATCACTGCCTGCTTCGGACGGATTGACCCGCTTCAGAATCGCGTGGACCCGCATCATCAGCTCCTTGCCGGAAAAAGGCTTGACGACATAGTCATCTACACCGATCTCAAACCCATGGATCTTATCATAGTCTTCACCCAGTGCTGTCAGCATGATGAACGGCATGTCCGGATGTTCCTTCTTGATTTCCTTCACTGCGGAAAAACCGTCCAGCTCCGGCATCATGACATCCATGATGCATAAATCATAATGATTGTCATGGCATTTATCCACGGCAATCATACCGTTGGCAGCTTCATCAGTTTCAAATCCCTCATATTCCGCATACTTGCGGATCATGGCACGGATCTTCTCTTCATCATCGGTAATCAGAATCTTGGTCATGTTTCACCTCGCAGTTTTATTGATTGTATATGATCAGTGTGAACTTTATGTGATTATGCGTTCAGTTTTTCAACTTCATCTGCGGCCGGGCCGATTTCTTTTACTTCCACGTCTTCAATTGTACCTTTATCAGCAGCTTTGACAATTTCCTGGCGCAGCGGAATTTCTGCCAGAAGCTTCAGACTGTGCTTCTGCATCAGATCATCCAGATGCGGTTCTCCGAACACTCTGATCTTTCTGCCGCAGTCAGGGCATTCCACATATGCCATATTCTCCACTAAACCGAGAATCGGAATATTCATCTTCTCAGCCATATTGACCGCCTTTTCCACAACCATCTCAACCAGCTCCTGCGGGGTGGTGACAATAATAATGCCATCCAGCGGATAGGACTGAAAGGCGGTCAGCGGTACGTCTCCTGTTCCCGGAGGCATATCCACAAACATGAAGTCAACATCCGTCCAGAGTACTTCGGTATAGAACTGCTTCAAAAGATTAGTCACCATGGCAGCCCGCCAGATGACCGGGGTATCATCACTGTCCAGCAGCATATTGGTACTGACAACCTGAATGCCGGTCTTTGTGGTGGCCGGATAGGCATAGGTGCCGTCTCCCATCAGGGATTCATGCACGCCGAAAGACTTGCCCTGGCTCGGACCGGTGATATCGCCATCCAGTACGGCGGTATGATAGCCTCTGCGGTTCATCTCACATGCCAGTAAAGACGTGACCAGGGATTTTCCTACACCGCCCTTGCCGGAGACGACACCGACCATATGGCGGATGACCGTCTTGTCCTTCGGCTCTATCTTGAACGGATTGCCTGTTGTACGGGAAGCACAGTTGGCTTCACATCCGTCACAGTTATGATCACAGGTATCCGGGTTCTTATTCTCACTCATTTCCTATACACTCCTTTATAAACATTATCTTATCATACCTGTTCAATCCTCATATTTCCAATCTTTTGCATAATCACGGGACATCATGGTATCAAAGTGTTAAAATGTCCACGTTAATGTGACGGGAGGAATATATGTCAGGATATGTAGTAGTCGGCACCCAGTGGGGTGACGAAGGCAAAGGCAAAGTAGTTGATCTGCTTGGCTCACATGTGGACATGGTTGTCCGCTTTCAAGGCGGCAACAATGCCGGTCATACCGTTGTGGTAGATGGAAATAAAACCGTGCTTCATCTGCTCCCCAGCGGTGTCCTCAACCATGATGCTCTGTGTGTCATCGGCCCCGGGGTTGTGGTCAATCCTTTTGTACTGCTCAAGGAAATGGAAACACTGGAAAGTCAGGGTGCGAAAACTGATAACATCCGCATCTCTGACCGCGCACACATCCTGATGCCATATCACGTCAGATTGGATGAACTGGGAGAAGAAAGCAACTCCAAATACAGAGTCGGCACCACCAAGAACGGCATCGGTCCCTGCTATGCGGATAAATACAGCCGCATCGGCATGCGGATGTGCGATCTGAGAGACTGGGACGTGTTCTGTGAAAAGCTGAAGGAAACCCTGGCTTTCAAGAATGCCGTTATCACCAAGGTCTATGGCGCTGAGCCGTTTGACTATGATGAACTGGTGGAACAGTTCAAGCCGATCAGAGAAAAACTGGTTCCGATGATGATCGATGCGACCGATGTTGTCAACAATGCCCTGGACGAAGATAAGACAGTTCTGTTTGAAGGCGCCCAGGCCAACATGCTTGATATCAACTACGGTACTTATCCGTTTGTCACTTCTTCTTCTCCTACCGCAGCCGGTGTATTGGAAGGCGTCGGGGTTGGTGCCAGAGCTTTAGGCCATATCATCGGCATTGTCAAAGCCTACTCCACAAGAGTCGGTGAAGGTCCGTTTGTAACGGAACAGCTCAACGCGACCGGTGATGCCTTGAGAGAAAAAGGTGCTGAATACGGTGCTACAACCGGCCGGCCGAGAAGACTTGGATGGCTGGATCTGCCGGTTGTCAGACAGGCTGTCCGCATCAACGGCCTGACAGAACTTGCGATCACCAAGATCGACATTCTCTCCGGTCTTAAGGAGATTCCGGTCTGTGTTGCCTATAAGCTGGATGGAAAGGAAATCAATTATATTCCTGCTTCCCTGAAGGATTACGGCAGAGCTGAACCTGTCTATAAGATATTCAAGGGATGGGATGAAGACATCTCTCAGGTCAGAAACTTTGCGGATCTGCCTGTCAACTGTCAGAAGTACATCCGGTTCATTGAGGAGTACACAGGTGTTCCGATTGCCCTTGTTTCCGTCAACCCGGAAAGAAATGGCAACATCATCCTGAAGGATATATTCTGATTAAAATAAGGCTGCTGCGGCAGCCTTTTTTGTGTATGCCGGATGAAGATGTGGGTATGCTGAAAGATCTCCCTTTGATCCTATTCGGTAGAAACTGAGTACGATCTCTGATAGAATGGCCAGGTATGACATTACGGGAAAAATATTTCGGGGATCGTCTTTTTGCATCAACTGTTCTGAAAGTAGCAGTGCCTTTAGTGATCACCCAGCTCATTACTACCTTTGTCAACATGCTTGACAATATCATGGTCGGCCAGACCGGCACCCTTGCCATGTCAGGTGTGTCCGTCGCCAACCAGCTGATTACCATTTTCAATCTTGCCTTATTCGGTTCCGTTTCCGGCGCTTCCATTTTCGGCGCCCAATTCTATGGTTCCAAAGATCAGAAAGGTGTCAGAGACTGTCTTCGCTTCAAACTGATTCTGGAAACCATCCTTGCCATTGCTGCCATCATCATATTCCTGTGTTTCGGACGCCAGCTGGTTGCCCTTTTTATGAATCCCGGCACAAACACAGTCCTGCAGATTCAGCAGACTTCATACTATGCATTGACCTATATCCGGATCATGTGCTTCGGCTTTCTGCCATTTGCCCTTTCCAACTGCTTCTCCTCTTCCTTCCGTGAAGCAGGTGAAACAAAGATACCGATGATCGCCTCTGTTTCTGCCGTTGCCGTCAACTTCATCGGCAACTGGCTGCTGATCTTCGGCTCTTTGGGCTTTCCAAAGCTTGGCACCGCCGGTGCCGCCATCGCTACGGTGCTCAGCCGGGCAGTGGAACTTTCCATTCTGTTCATTGCCGCAAAGCGCAATGCTCTTTCCTATCCGTTCTTTGCCGGTATCTTCCATGCCTTTCATATCCCGAAAGATCTCTGCCTGAATATCATCCGAAAAGGAACGCCTCTGACCAGCAATGAAATTCTCTGGTCAGTCGGACTTGCTGCCATTGCCCAGTGCTACAGCACAAGAGGCATTGATGCCATCGCCGCTTACAACATCTCCAATACGATTGAAAACCTGTTCTTTGTCTTTAATATCGCCATGGGCGATACAATCTCCATCCTGGTTGGCCAGAAATTAGGTGCAGGCGAAACCGAAGAAGCGGTTGATACAGATCGAAAGCTTATTACCTGGACACTTATGATCAGTCTTGGCTTAGGTATGATTCTTGCTTTGACTGCCCCGCTGTTTCCGCTTCTCTACAACACGGAAGAAAGCATCCGCCGCACTGCTGCATCATTATTAAGAATCTGCGGCTTATGCATGTGGATCTCCTCTTTATACAACGCTTCCTACTTCACCATGCGCTGCGGCGGCAAAACCGTTCTGACATTCCTCTTTGATTCAGTCGGTACAATCTGTGTCAGCTTCCCCATTGCTTTCATTCTGGCTCACTTTACTCATCTTTCCCTTGTATGGATGTTTCTGATTGTACATCTTGTTGATCTTTATAAAGTCATTCTCGGCCTGTATCTGATTCATAAACGGATCTGGGTCAATCATCTTGTCTAGCATACAAAGACCTCATCTTCTGTGATGATGACAGTAGATGAGGTCTTTTATTCAGTAAACGACGAAAGGCCAGGCAGAAATGCCTGGCCTTCAGTGTCAATTGGATGATTCCGTGGTTTCTGTTTCGTCCTTCTTCTTTTTTGAGAAGAGTTTCATGGTGCCTCTTTTCACGACATCAAAGAAACTCAGGGAGCGAAGCAGACGATCTGCCGGCACATAGTTGCGAATGGCCCGCAGCATCGCTTTGTTATCCCG
>ONOV01000072.1 GCA_900319505.1 uncultured Erysipelotrichaceae bacterium | reverse complement strand
TTTCAAGGCTGGGATAGAGAGATTCGAACTCCCGAAATGACTGGTTCAGAGCCAGTTGCCTTACCGCTTGGCTATATCCCAACAGCAATATTTATTCTACTCAATACCAGGGATATTGCAAGAGGTAATTTCAAAAATTTCAGAATAAGCGGTCTGCTCTCTGTTCAGCAGCCTTTTCCATCCAGGGAACAGCTGGCATGTACTTCCGGTGCCTTGGCATTGTATTCAGCCAATACCTTTTCATAGTGGAACGTCATCGTTCCATCTTCTCTGATGATGCAGGGAATGCCTACAAGTCCCCTTTCCCTCACTTTGTCAAAGTGAGGATCCGTATCCCTCAGCTGAAGGAACGCCTTCAGATTCGGCATATTGGCACTTATATTAATGAATTCATAAGGAATATGCGCATCATCCAGCGCCTTCTCACATGCCGTGCAGTCCGGGCAGTATTCGCTTCCATATATCTTCAGCATCTTTTTATCCTTTCATTAACTTATTCAGTCCCATATTAATCAGCGACAGCAGAAGCGAAGCCAGCATGGCTGACCCAAAGCCGCTGATAAAGCTGCCGGAAGATAAAGCGAAGCTCCAGTAAACAATTAATGCATTGACAACCCAGTAGAACAGGCCAAGGGTGAGAAAAGCCATCGGGAATGTCAGAACTTTCAATAAAGGCTTCACGGTAGCATTCAATAATGCCAGTACCAGTGCCGTAACAATCAATGCGCCAGGACCTGAAAAGGAAATGCTGTTCATGATGCCGTCAACAACCAGCAGTCCCAATGCGTCCAGCAGCCATGTCGTCAGTAATGTTTTCATAGTCTTCTCCTTTCTTTGACACTTCTAGAGTAGCGTAGAAAAACAAGGCTGGCAAATGTCGTGCCATACCGGCATGAAAACAGCTTTAAAAGATTGAGTAAAGCGGTCAATAAGCGTAAAATAGCGGGGGTAAAGGAGTTTTGATAAATATGGCAATAAGAACACGGTTTGCTCCATCGCCGACCGGTTATATGCATATCGGCAATCTGCGTACCGCATTATATGCATACCTGGTAGCCAAGAAGGACCCGGATGGAGTCTTTATTCTGCGTATTGAAGATACTGACCAGGGCAGACTGGTCGAAGGAGCAACAGACATCATCTATGAAACGCTGAAACAGTGTGGTCTCAAGCATGATGAAGGACCGGATGTCGGCGGACCTGTCGGACCGTATGTACAGTCTGAAAGAGTGAAGAGCGGTCTGTATATGAAGTATGCAAAGGAACTCATTGCTAAGGGCGGTGCCCATTACTGCTTCTGTGATGAGGAAATGATCAATGCCCAGAGAGAGCTGCAGGAAGCGCGCGGTGAATCCTTCAAGTATGATGACCCATGCAAGAAGCTCAGCATTGAGGAATGTGAAAAAAGAATTGCAAATGGTGAGAAGTTTGTCATCAGACAGACCATTCCGGAAACCGGTACTACATCTTTTGAAGACGAAGTATTCGGCAAGATCACGGTTGATAATGAAACTCTGGATGAACAGATCCTGATCAAATCCGACGGTTTCCCGACCTATAACTTCGCCAATGTTGTCGATGACCATCTGATGGGTATAACTGATGTTGTCAGAGGCATGGAATATCTTTCTTCCACGCCTAAGTACAATCTCATCTATGATGCCTTCGGCTGGGACATACCGCGCTATATCCACTGTCCGCCGGTCATGAAGGATGAACATCATAAGCTCAGTAAGAGAAACGGTGATGCGTCCTTCCAGGATCTGGTTGCCAAAGGATATCTGCCCGGTGCGATCCTGAACTACATTGCCCTGCTTGGCTGGTCTCCGGAAGAAGATAAGGAAATCTTCACCCTGGATGAACTGGTAAAGGCATTCAATGTCAAGCACATCGGCAAGATGGGCGCCATCTTTGATCCGGAAAAGCTGAAGTGGATCAACGGCATGTGGCTGAGAAACATGGATCTTGATTCCTACTATGACCTGGTCAAGCCCTATATTGATGAAGCAGTCAAAGGCGACTTTGACGGAAAGAAGATTGCTGCCATTCTGCAGCAGAGAGCACAGACCCTCAATGAAATTCCCGGGATGCTCGACTTCTTTGATACCTTCCCTTCCTATGACAGCAGTCTTTATGTCAACAAGAAGATGAAGACCGATGAAGCAGTTTCACTGGAATCTCTGAAAGCCTGCTATGAACTGCTGGAAAGCATGGATGAGGCAGACTGGAACCAGGAAGACCTGCATACCCAGTTATTAGCCCTTCCCAAGAAGATGGGACGCAAGAACGGACAGGTACTGTTTCCCCTGCGTCTTGCCATCACCGGCAAACAGTTCACTCCGGGCGGAGCAATTGAAATTGCCGATATCCTAGGCAAGAAGGAAACATTAAGAAGACTGGATCTTTCCATCAAACAGCTGGAAAAGTAACTGATTCACTGAAAACGGACAGTTCACATGATGTGAGCTGCCCGTTTTCTTTTACTGTATTGTGGCATTATGGAGAGAGTTTCCATTCGCATCTGTAAGAATCAAAGAACCATCCTTACCGCTGTAATACGGATTATATCTGATCACCGATCCATCTGCACTGATGATAGTGATCAATACACTGCCATATCCATCCGCAAACATACACCGGATAAGAATCGGTATTCCATCCGTACTGTAAAAGAGTTCATTGCCCTGCTGCAGTGTACCATCCGCAGAGAGCACTGCATCATAGACATGTATCTCCGCATCACTATCTGCCGGCACAATGCAGAAAGCATTATATGGTGCATTTGTTTTTACTTCATGTACTTTATCTTTTTCTCCAATAAAAGGATATGCCTGCAGCTCCGCCTGCCACTGATCATAATCAGAAAGGTCAGGTGATTCTCTGTCTGTATAGCCAAGGTCTATGATTGCGGCAGCGGAGTTATGCTCTGCCGTCTTCTGACGCAGCTTTGTCAAAGCATCTGTTTGAACCGGCTGAACAGATGCCGCAGCTGTACTTTCTGCGGCAGGCGCAGTTTCTTTTACGGATGCAGGTGTACTGACTGTTTTTGTACTGCATCCGCCAGGCAGTACGACTGCTGATACAGCTGCTATTAGTATGCTGATGCTGGTTTTCATATGATTCTCCTTCTTGTGTGCAATTGAACGAAATGATATAAATCAGAATTACTTTTCTGACTTCATTATAGCGGAGATGAATATACCAGAACACAGATATCAAAAAAACATGCCTTTCAGCATGTTTCCTTCAGTGACGAGTACGGGATTCGGACCCGTGAAATGCTGCCTTGAGAGGGCAGTGTGTTAAGCCGCTTCACCAACTCGCCATAACAGGAGATCTCTCTCCCGTTGCTTATTTATACTACAATAAACTTAAAGTGATTGCAACAAAATCAAGCATTCGCTAATGCTTTTTTGGAAGCATCAACCAGATCCTTGAATCCAGCCTCATCATGAATGGCAATCTCGGAAAGCATCTTGCGGTTCATGTTGATGTTAGCCAGCTTCAGACCGTGCATGAACTTGCTGTAGGACAGATCATAAGGTCTGACAGCAGCGTTGATACGGGCAATCCAGAGCTTGCGCATTTCACGCTTTGTCTGCTTACGGCCGAAATAAGAATACTTCTGGCTGTGCATGACCTGCTCATGGGCAGTTCTGTACAGAAGGTGTTTGGAACCAAAATATCCCTTAGCAAGCTTTAATGTCTTCTTGCGTCTGTTTCTTGTCGGTGTAGATCCTTTTACTCTCATCTTTTATACCTCCTGATTAACCCTGAAGCAGCTGCTTGTCGCGCTTGTAATCTGTATGATTGGCCTCAGTAGGCTTTCTCAGATGCATCTTCTGCTTGTGGCTCTTATTTGCAGCGAAATGGGAAATGTAGTTATGACTTGTCATCATCTTGCCGGAACCGGAGATCTTAACACGCTTGGCAAAGGTCTTCTTTGTCTTCATTCTGATCTTCTTCGGCTTTCTTGCTTTTGCTTTCATCTTTCTTCTCCTTTACTTTTTCTTAGGAGCGAATACAACTGACATTGTATTCCCTTCCAGACTGGGGGCTTTTTCAACAGTGGCGATATCTGCAATGCCTTCTGTGAAACGGTTCATGACTTCACGGCCGACTTCCTGTCGTGTAATCATTCTGCCCCTGAACTTCATGTCGATACGGACTCTGTTGCCCTCTTCCAGCCATTCACGTGAACGGCTGAGTTTGGTTTCAAAGTCATGCTGGTCAATAACCGGCGACACACGCAGTGCCTTTACTTCGGTAACATGCTGGTTCTTTTTAGCTTCCTTCAGTTTCTTCTGCGCCTCGAAATGGTATTTGCCATAATCAAGGATCTTGCAGACAGGCACCTTTGCATTTGGTGCGACACATAACAGATCCAGGCCCATATCATAAGCCTTGTTCAGTGCATCATACCGGGACATTGTGCCGAGCTGATCGCCATTGGGACCGATCACAAGAACTTCTCTGAAACGGATTTTCTCATTAACGAGATCATCGGGTTCCTTTTTACGATTTGTATTGCTTCTTCTGTACTTTGCCAAGAAAACCTCCCATTAACTGAAAAGGCAGATACGGAAACGCACCTGCCTGAAGAAATACATATCTGCTTCATGCGGCATTTCGACCCAGATCCCTGCGGATGTCAGGTGAGAAGCGGTGCTTCTTCTTTCCGTCTTTCAGTTTACTTGTATATTTAACTACATGGACTGACTGATGTCAATCTTTTTTTCAGATTTCAAATCCATCCACATTCACAGTTACATCCGCTGCCTTATAGCCGGTCATAAACAGAATGTTCTCATAGATCTTATTCTGTAAAAGCTCTGCTGTCGCATTGACGCTGGCACCATATCTGACTTTGATTTCTGCCGTGATGCTGAGCTGTCCTTTATCAATTCTGACACTGATCGGATGAGAGAAACGGCTGCTCTTCAGCTTTACGGCATTCTCAATCTCGTCAATGGAAATATCCGCAATGGATTCAAATACGGATTTATTAATGGCAATCATGCCATATTCCTGATCATTATCAAGCTTTACATAATCCTGTGCCATTGTTATTCACCTCTTGCTTTCTTGATTATATCAGATTAGGTTTCAATGCAAAATACTGGATAGCTGCTTCTTCAGCATTGCCATGCATATGTCCTTTTCACTTTCATATTCTTCATATTTACGGTAGCGCTGTTCGAGGAACTCCGTATATCTGCGGAAGACACCCATCATCTTATGCAGATTGTCTTCATGAATCATATCGATCTTCTCACTCTGGATCATGGCTTCTGCCAGGGTTTCCAATAGATCATCCCGTATTCTTTTCTGTTCAAGATCTGTAAAAGCAGAGAAGGTCTTACGGAACCAGCTCGGCTGAACCAGCAGCTTTTCAATGACATGAACGAATTCATTGAAATCATCATCGTTGCTCTGGGGCTGGATCTCAAACAGCATGACAAAGAAGGTATGCCACTGGAAGTCCTGGTTCATGACGGACTGCCAGTACTGGCCGATCTTGCTGCAGAAAAGATCAGGATCCGTATAGGCGTGTTCCATGACGATTTCCTGGCGCAGATCAATTTCTGTTTCAGAAAGATAGTTGAGATGTTCCAGATAGTCTACCATGGCTTCACGGTTATGAGCTCCGTTGAGGAAATCATTGATATAGATATACTGCGCCAGCGTTGCGCTTGCCTTCTTGAAGTCAGTTGTAAACCCGAAGGACTCTACCATCTTGCGGTTCATCAGTTCATTGATGGACTGGGCCGCAAATACCTTGAACCCCTTCTCATCCATGCCGATCTGACGGTGGCTGGACTGGTCGCTGATCTCATCAAACATGATCTCCAGCTGATGATCCACTATATCCAGATTATCCCGGATGGCTCCCAGCATGGCTTTGTTGAAGCGGTCATAGACGGCAAAATCCGGATTCTTGTATACCATTTCATGTTCAATATCGCTCCAGAAGTTATGAACCATGGATTTGATCTGCAGTTCGAAATTGACATGGCTGTTATTGAAGACAAAATAGCCGTCCATCCGGTAGATGGTAAAGCCGTTGCGCTGGTACTGGGGCTGGGGCATGCGGGTATTCAGAAAGATCCGGGGATCTTCATTGCATACGGCATAGCCGTCATCATACTGCGTAAAGTGGCGGATGAGATTCTGATAGATCTCATTCTCATTGCGGATGAACCGGCATTCGATGGTAATGCCGATCAGATCCGACAGATGAGCAATTGCCTCTTCCCCTGTCCTATAGTCAAGATAGAAGCGGTTGCGGATGAGCTTTTCCTTCAGGCTCTTCTCTTCCTTGATCCGGCAGTGATAGGAGACAACCCGCTCGCCATCCTCTTCACACAGCTTCTCAACTGCTGTTCTGATCTGCCCCATGGCATATTCATAGCTGCCCATGTGCAGGTTATAGTATTTTATGGTGTCCTGTATAAAGGAAAACAGTTTTAATTCCATTGTTTACCTCAGTCTCAAATGTTTGGGATATTTGTTTTTCAATACCTTTCCATCACTGTGTACACCGCCAAGCGCATGACCCTTCCATGTCACGGCATGCCAGCCTTTTGAGGCTGCACAGGCAATCTGTTCGCCATGCAGGTAGACCTGTACATCACTTTCAGATAGTTCAATTGGTTCTTTGAATGTGACACAGGAGCTCATGAAGAATGCATGGGAAGGCACAAACCGCCTGCCTTTGATTTCACCAAGATATACCTGATGGGAAAGGATATGACAGCGGCCTGTCTCCACAAACGGAAATATACCGCCATAGACTCTGTTCCTGTACTGATACAGATACGGATAGACATCTGACAGTGTTTCATGCAGGAAGGATGTGACGATGAAATCTATCCTTTCCGATTTCTTCAATCTGACATCCCTGCTGGCATTTCCTGCCTTTTTCATGCGGCAGATGAAATGGCCTTCCCCGCCATCCATCGGAAAGATCCGTATGGCGCTGCCGCAGCCTTCTACCTCAGCTTTTCTGCCGAAAGAGACTGGCGGCGTATCGATGGACATATCACTGTGCTGTGACAGGAAATGCTGAATGACTTCTTCGTTTTCATGACGGTTGAAGGTGCAGGTTGAATAGACCAGAATTCCTCCTTCTTTGAGACATGCATATGCATTTTCAAGGATCTGTTTCTGGCGTGCCGCACAGGCAGAAACAAGTTCAGGCGACCATTGACTGCGGGCAGTGTCATTCTTGCGCATCATCCCTTCACCAGAACATGGCGCATCACAGAGCACCTTATCAAAGTACAGCGGAAAGGCATCTTTCAGTAAGGCTGTATCATTATTTGTAACTAACACATTGGCTGCCCCATGCCGTTCCAGGTTTTCCTTTAGAATGGCTGCCCGGGACGCATTGATTTCATTGGCGCAGAGAAAGCCGGTATTGTCCAGCATTTCCGCAATCTGGGTGCTCTTGGAGCCGGGGGCAGCACAGAGATCCAGTACTTTATCATTCTTCTTTGGATGCAGAATGGTAACCGCAGCGGATGCACTGGGCTCCTGAATATAGAAAAGACCGGCAAGAGCGGCCGGTGTTACACCCAGCCCTTTTTCATCCTGCAGATAATAGCCATGATCACAGAATGGGGTTGGTTCTTTAGCCAGAGGCATCAGAGAAAAGAATTCCTGTGCATCTGTCTTGAGCAGATTGATGCGAAATCCTCTTCTTGGCGATTCATCCAGTGTTTTCTCCCAGGCATCATATTCGCTGCCCAGAAGTTCTTTCATTTCATGCAGAAATTTATCATCCATTGTTTAATGTACCAAAATAGTTTTCAATATCACGCATATCCTGATCCAGCTGCAGGACCAGGTTGTCTTTGGAACGGAATGTTTTTTCCGGACGCATGTACTTCAGAAATTCAACGCATATTTTCTTATCATAGAGATCGCCATGATAATGAAACAGATGGGCTTCCAGGGACATATGGTCGATATCATGAAAGGTAGGATTGGTGCCGATGTTGATCATGGCTTCATACCGTTTTCCATCCACAATGGCATAGCCGGCATAAACACCGGTTCTTGGCAGCAGATATTCATTGCTGAAAGAGACATTGGCCGTAGGAAAGCCCATGCCGGTGCCTCTGTGTCTGCCATGTACCACCCGGCCTTCAATGTTGTAGTGATAGCCAAGCATCTCATTGGCTTCTTCCATCCTGCCTTCGACCACACATTCGGAAATACGGGTGGAAGAGATCTTGCCCTTTTCATCTTCTACCCGGGCAATCACCGCCACTTCAAAAGGCGCATGTTCCTGCAGGAACGCCGCATTTCCCTTGCCATGATCCGCAAAGCTGAAATCAAAGCCGCACACAAGTGCTTTGAGATTCAGTGAGCCGAGTATTTTGTCGACAAAGTCCTGCGGAGACAGTTCAGACATATCTCTGGTAAAGTTCAGAAGGACAATATTATCGATGCCGTATGACACCGCCCGGTTCATCCGCTGGGCCATAGTAGACAGGTGCTTTACATTCGACATGCCCTTGATGACCACCCAGGGATCCGGGTCAAAGGTAATCAGAGCCGTCTCACAATTGTACTTGCGGCCAAGTTCACATGTCTTTTCAATCAGCTTCTGATGGCCTCTATGCAGACCGTCAAAATAACCGATGCAGGCGCACATCGGTATCCTGCTGTGTTTCAGATGATTCAGATCCACACGAATCACACGCATCAGAAAAGCCCCCTTTGACAGTGATACAGTCCGTCTTCTTTCTTTATATAAGCAGCCAGCACATCATGACCTTTGATAAACATGACCTGTTCACTTTCACATTCCATTTGAATCTTCTTCCCATTGCGGATATCCGCTTCATACGGTGTGCCGTCCACCTGCTTCCATGCAGGATCAATGACTTTCAGCGGATCCGTAAAGCCCCGTCCGCTGATCAGTGTATCAAGCGTACCGGCCTCATCCAGCCACAGCGATTCAATGCCCCTTCTTTCCAATAGACTCATGGCACCGATCTCATTCATCTTTGCACAGTAGTCTGTGATCAGGGTCCGGATGTAAGTGCCGCCTGATACGGTAGCGTCCATACTGTAGCGGTTATTGCCCATGGCATGTACTTCCAGTGAATCGATGTAGATCGGCCTTGGCCTGCGCTCAACTTCTCTGCCTTTGCGGGCAAGTTCATACAGTTTCTGTCCATTGACCTTGATGGCTGAATACATGGGTGGAATCTGTGAAGAAGAGCCGATGAAAGAAGCACTGAGGGCAGCCAGTTCCTCTTCACTATGCGGATGAGAATCTTTTTCTTCCAGAGTCTCTCCCCATACATCTTCCGTATCGGTTCTGATGCCGGTGATGAATTCAGCGTGATAGCGTTTATGATCATGTACGCAGTATGGCGTCAGTTTGGTATATCTGCCTAACAGGACAATAAGCAGTCCCGTGGCATTGGGATCTAATGTACCGGTATGACCGGATTTCTTCTCCTGCAGGATATGGCGGCATTCGCTCACCGCTTTAAAACTGGTCATGCCGGCAGGTTTATTCAGCAGTATTACAGCATTCATAGCCCGGTTATTATAGCATTGTTCCCCCTCTTTGTCAGACCTGCCGGTGGAATGCGGAATGAAAGAAAGCTGAATCTTTTCACAGAATATTTCACAGTATTTTCAAATACCAATTGACTTCTTTCCCATTTCCGCTTAATCTTTCCGTATAGAAAATCGAATAGAGGTAGCGATGCGGATGAGTAGTGCATGGAGCCGGCAGGCAGTGAAATACATGAAAGGCAATCATCGCCGAATGCATGGGTAACGGCAGTTGACATGCATGGGGATATGGACAATATTCATATCACTCCTTCGCAAGAAGTGGCGCTATTACCTATGGATGCAGTCAACCGTATGTAATAGCATACGGTTTTCTTTATCAAATAGGAGGAAATTGTTATGAACAGATTATTCAGAAGCGTATCAGTAATTGCGGCCGGCGCCATGCTGCTGGCAGGATGCGGATCCAGCAGTTCCGCAGCGGCATCCAAAGCTTCTTCCACAGCTGACTCCAATACCCTGAGAGTCGGCATGGAATGCAACTATGCTCCATACAACTGGACTACAACCAAGAAGACTGATACTGCTCAGAAGATCTCTGATGTCGACTATTGCGACGGATATGATGTCATGATGGCAGAAAAGCTGGCCGATAAGACCAACAAGGAAGTCAAGATCGTCAAGCTTGACTGGGACAATCTGATCCTTTCTCTGCAGAACAATCAGATTGATGCCATCATCGCCGGCATGACCGATACGGAAGAAAGAGAAAAGGAAGTTGACTTTACAACTCCTTACTATGTATCTACAGAAGTTGTCATCGTCAAGAAGGATTCCGATCTGGCAAATGCCACAAGTCTTGAAGACTTCTCCGGCAAGAAGGTTCAGGGCCAGATGAACACCCTGTATGATACGATCATTGATCAGATCCCTGATGTTGTCCATGAACCTGCCGCTGAGACATTCCCGGCTGCCATCCAGGCACTGCAGTCCGGTTCCATTGACGCTGTAACAAGTGAGCTGCCGGTTGCCAAGGGCGTATGCGAAGCTAATTCTGATCTGACTTATATTGAATTTGCGGACGGCAAGGGATTCACCGGTGCCGATAAGGATGCGTCTGTTTCTGTTGCCGTCAGAAAAGGTGACAAGCTCAAGGATGAACTGCAGTCTGCCCTTGACACAATCTCTGATGATGAACGTGAACAGATGATGGAAACCGCTGTCAGCAGCCAGCCGGCAAGTGAGGAATAAATGTTCTTTCAGACCATTGGTGAAATCATTCGTGACTACTGGCCGTCTCTGCTTCTGGGCATTAAAACAACCGTAGAAGTAGCGATTGTCGGTACCGTGCTTGGCTTTCTGTTAGGTCTGCTGATCGGCGGAATCAAAGCAATCAGACTGGACTATACTGCTTCCAAGACAGCCCGCTTCTTCAAGAAACTGTATGACATCATTGCCAACATCTACATTACCGTCCTGCGCGGTACGCCGATGATGGTACAGGCCCTGTTCTTCTATTATGCCCTGCTGAATGTATTCAATTGGGACAAGATGACAGCTGCCATGTTTGTCATCTCCATCAACACCAGTGCCTATATGGCGGAAATCATCCGTTCCGGTATCCAGGCTGTTGATCCCGGTCAGACAGAAGCAGCGAGGTCGCTTGGCATGTCCAACTTCCAGACTATGATGACAGTTGTGCTGCCCCAGGCTGTCCGCAATGCATTCCCGGCCATCGGCAATGAGCTGATCGTCAATATCAAGGACTCTTCTGTTCTGATGATCATCTCTATCACTGAACTCATGTTCCAGGCTAAATCCATTGCCGGTACAACCTTCCACTTCACGGAAACATATTTCCTTGAAGCCATGATCTACCTTGCGCTGAACATCATCGCAACCCTGATCCTCAACGCCATTGAAAAACATCTTAACAAGAGACCGGCCGCTACCATTCCGATGAGCGATACCGATCCTTCCAGCATGAAACTGGCCGCACACCAGGGAGGAAACAAATGACAGAAGCAGCACCGCTTGTACAGATCAGAGACATTCATAAAAGCTTCGGCGCCCTGGAAGTACTCAAGGGTATCGACTTTGATGTCAATGAAGGTCAGGTTGTTACCCTGATCGGCCGCTCCGGGTCAGGCAAATCCACCCTGCTTCGCTGTATCAATCTATTGGAAAAGCCTGATTCCGGATCCATTACCGTCTTCGGTGAAGACATTACGAAAACAAAGAATGTAAATACCTATCGTGCCAAGGTAGGCATGTGCTTCCAGCAGTTCAATCTGTTCAACAACATGAATGTACTGAATAACTGTGTCAGGCCGCAGATGAAAGTACTGCATGTTAACAAGGCAGAAGCGACCGAAAAAGCCATGCATTATCTGAAACAGGTCGGCATGGAGAATTTCGCCAATGCGGATCCCCGTATGATTTCCGGCGGACAGAAACAGCGTGTCGCCATTGCACGTGCCCTGTGCATGTCGCCGAAGCTGATGCTGTTTGATGAACCAACTTCAGCACTCGATCCGGAAATGGTCGGTGAAGTACTGAATGTCATGAAGGATCTGGCAAAAGAAGGTCTGACGATGATTGTCGTCACCCATGAAATGTCATTTGCCAGAGAAGTCAGTGATAAAGTTGTGTTCATGGCAGACGGTGTCATTGAAGAAGAAGGCACACCGGATAAGATCTTCACCCATCCTGACAGTGAAGTCACCCGTTCCTTCCTCAACAGTTTCATCAATCACTGAGAAGGTCTTCGGACCTTCTTTTTTGTTATAATCAGAGCATGCTCAAACGTGTCTATATCGAAATCACCAGTATATGCAATCTGCACTGTTCCTTCTGCCCGGAAGTAAAGCGGGAAAAGTCTTATATGTCCCCTGCTTTCTTCGCTTCTCTTCTGAAGCAGATTCATCCCTATACATCCTATATCTACCTGCATGTACAGGGTGAACCGCTGACACATCCTGCCTTTGATGACATCATGTATGCCTGTGATGAAGAACACATGCAGGTTCAGCTGGTTACAAATGCCACCCTGCTTGCCCGTTATCATGTGTCTCTTCTGCAGCATCCTTCTCTGCGCCGCATTTCCTTTTCTCTGCAGAGCATTGAATACTCTTCTATAGATGTGGATGGCTGTATGAAGGAAATCCTGTCCTTCTGTAAAGAAGCTTCTCTTTCCGGCCGGCCGGAATGCGATATCCGCCTGTGGCGGGATGATGCGCTGAACTGTCCAAGGACAAAAGAATGCCTAAGAATCCTGAGACAGTATCCGCTCACTCTGGAAAAGCGGGCCAACAGCTATCTGCTGATGCCCCATGTACATCTTTCAACTGCCAATTCCTTTTCCTGGCCTGAAGATACGGGAATCCCCGTGACAAGAGGTACATGCCGCGGCGCCCGGGATCAGATCGCCATCCTGGCAGATGGAACAGTGGTGCCGTGCTGTATGGATCATGACGGCCGTATTGCCTTGGGCAATGTCCATGAGCAGTCCTTTTCTTCTATCTATGAAGGAGAAAGAAGAAAAGCAATGGCGGCCGGCTTCTGTTCTGATCGGATCATTGAACCGTACTGTCAGACCTGTGCCTTCCGCCACCGCTTTGACCGTTAAAGCAGCAGGAAAGACATGCCTTCTCTTATCCCTGCTTCTTTGAGCGGTCTGTTTTCATAAACCGCTGTTTCATCCGGATAGGAAAATACATCCATCCTGGTCACATCCTTTCCTGAAGCATCTGAAAGAGCTGCCTTGATCTTCTGGAAGTCCGTGCGTTCAAACACCAGAATCCGATACCATTGATTCTGACTGACAAGCCACAGATAGATCATGATCTTCTTTTCTTCCATCTTTCACCTCAGACATCTATCAGACGTATCTTTCTGCTTCGGCCATGATTGAATACAATCCCTTCATTCTCTTTCAGATCCCTTGGCAGATACGCTTTGAGCGTATACTGATGCCTGAATCCGCTGCCCGCATATAAAATCAGGACATCTTTCTTTCTGCGCAGGGGACCCCTTTCATACGCATCGCTCAGGGTAAATATCACTTCGGCATCACTGTCTGTTCCCTCATAACTGAAGACACAGCTCTTTCTCTTTTTCAGATATTCATATAAACCAAGCAGGGTCACATCATACTGCGCCATGATAATCGTCTGTCTTCCTTCTTCCAGAACGAAGCGGGAAAGATCATCCGTATAGATGCCGAGATACCCGCTCTCATCCGGTTTCAGCAGTTTCGGCAGCGCCGGCATGACATAGGTATTTCTGCCTTTACGGGCATACAGCTCTGTTTCATTCACACCCGGATAAACCACGCGCAGAATATGCCCATTCTCATAGAGAAGAAAAGCGTGATCTTCCGTAAAAGAACAGCGGCAGGCCTTTTCAAAGAAATCAGAAATCTCTCTTTCATTCAGACAGGAAAGCACCAGTTTCATGGGAAACAGTACACTTAACCTGTGTGACAGATCATGATTCAGATGAATGACACAGAAAAGACAGAGTTCATTTTCTTCTTTCCGGCACCATTCCTGAAACAGCTGTATCCGCTCTTCTCTTTCCCCTAGAAAGGAAGCCGTGTCATCTATCAGAATAACAGAGGAATGATGTGTACGGATTCTCTGCTTCAGCCAGTCAATCCGATCATCATCTGTGCAGGATATGACGGCACTGATGCCGGGATGAGAAACAAGAGGATCATAGACCTGATCATCTGACAATATATAGATTTCACGGTTTTCCTTCAGCTTCTGATAGAGACAGGAAAAAAGAAAGTCTTTTGTTTTCTGCGCGTCATCGGAAAGCAATAGCAGCTTTGAAGAAGAAATCAGCGGACGATAGCAGCCATCATGAAAATCATCTATGATGCCCAGCGCTTCCGGAATCGATCTGAGCTGTGCCCAGGTGATCGAGCTGATGCGCTCCGGCCACAGCGGTCTGACCTGCATATCATCTGTTTTCAAAGACAGTAAGGCATGTATGATGCACTGACGCTCGGAGGGTCCTTCTGCCATAGTCTGGTGCAAATGCCGGCTGTTCTGATCCCATATTTCAATCTGCTTTTCACCCGGCACGTAGCAACGGCCGGAATAGCCTGAATAGCCATGTCTCAGTGTACTGTCCACACTCACATAGAATTCACCCGGCTGCTGGATACGGCTGGCTGATATATCATTGATCACATCTCTTGAATCTTCACTGTCATTGACTTTCAGACAGATTTTATAGCGGGTATTGCTGGCAATCTGGCCGTTGACAACGCCAGCCGGTTTCTGGGTGGAAAGCAGAAGATGAATCCCGAGAGACCGGCCGACTCTGGCAATGGAGACAAGTTCATCCATGAATAATGGATTTTCTTTTTTCAGCTGGGCAAACTCATCAATCACAATAAGCAGATGTGCCAGATACGGCAGGCCGCTGTCTTTCTGCCAGCTTGTATCATATACATCAATACTGGCAATGTCATGACCGGCAAAGGCATGCATGCGGGCAAACAGCTTTTCCCTATACTGACATTCTTTTTTCAATGATACCAGGACCCTTTCTGCATCCTGACTGTCCAGATTGCTTAAGGTGCCGGCAAGATGCGGCAGACTTTTCTTCTTTTCACTCAGAGCCTGCAATAGACCTGTCCCCTTGAAATCAATCAGCACGATCTGCAGATCAGCCGGACTGTAGCGGCAGGCCAGGGAAAGAATCATGGATATGATACATTCACTCTTGCCGGATCCGGTTGTACCTGCAATCAGGCCATGCGGTCCATCGCCATGTTCATGCAGATCAAGTTCAATCTGCTTTCCCGTATCATCGACTCCCAGTACACACTTAAGATGACTGATACAGCAGCTCTTCTGCCAGGCTCTTGACGGATCCATCTGTGCAAGGGAATGATAACCGTTGACTTCCATAAAGCCATAACTGCCAGCATGAATGCCTGGATAAGAGCTGATGGCGGCCTGGGCCAGTGCTTTCGAATACTCCCTTTTTTTAAGACAGGCAGGAACAAAGAAATATTTCTCTTTCTCTGCCGCATTGCGGCAGATTCCTTCCTCATCTCTCACTTCAAGACTGACATCCGCCGTGCAGTATGTATCCGAAAGAAACAGCACCATATCCTTTGCCGCAAACTCTTTCTCCATATTGCCTTCCGAGCAGATATACACAATATCCCGGGTCTTTTCATTTTTCAAAGCATCCTTGACTTCTCTGAACTGCCCTGGCGTATAGATGCTGCAGCCGGATTTTCCAGCCGTATGAGCCAGTGAATACAGATGCACCGGCACATGATTCTCCTGAATAAACACAAGCAGAAGATCATCTGCTTTATACAGACTGATCAGCTGCAGCAGCAGATACTGGCTGAATCCCCTGTCCTTACTTTCATCATGAACCCATATATGCGGTGTCTTCTTCAAAGAAAGGATCAGAGGCAGATCGCATTCCTGCTTCATGCGCTTCATGCTTGCATCAAATGATTCATTTAATTCTTCCTCTTCTCCGCTTCTGCCTTCTGTTTTTACGTGCAGTACGATGCGCCGCTTTCCCCGGCCGATATACAAAGAGAGAAAATCCGGATCATACCGGTCCATGACTTTCATTTCTGCTTTCTTCCAGTTCTCCATCAGAACAGCAGGATCCGCAAACTTCTGCGCAGTGATAGTTTCATACTGCTGCAGCAGCTTCCCTCTTTCCTTTTCAATCTGACTTAGCTGCCTGGCAAATGCTTCAATCCTTTTTTCCCGGTTTTCCTTTTTCTGTTTCCGGGCAAGATATTTGCGGATCAGATACCAGAACAGCGTGGAGGAGAACATCATGGCCGGAAACAGCAGCATCGGCATGAAACTTGATATTTCTCTGCCTGACATATAGCTGTTATAAGCCATCAGAAGAGAAATACCGCAGGAAGACGCGGTCATAGTCAAAGCAGGTCCGATCATGACAAGCGTCTGTTCATTGACAACAGGTGAAGGCGGCGGATAATGCAGGGTAAAGGATGGATTTAATGAAGGAAGTATGGGCAGCTCACTGTTCTGCCATACCGTAACTCTGGGCTTTAATACTTCCTCATCCTTATGGAAGCGGCTGAGGCTGATGTAAACATGTTCTGCATTCTCTATGGCAATACAGTGATCCATCAGGATGAACGTAAGACAGGCGTAATAGAAGGTATCACCTGGTCTGTATTTTCCCGTTTCCACTCTTTTCCCTTCACACCATATATGATGCATTCCCCCGGTATCGCATATGGTGTGTGCTTCTGTATCAATTAACAGCTGTGAGCGGGCAGCTGTTTCATCTCTGAGATAGATATCATCTTCAATCGAACCGCCGATACTGATATGCTTCTGCAGTTCATACTTGATGAAACTGCTGTCTGCTTTTCCCCGATCAATCGAAAGTACATACTTCTTACGTCCGATCACAAAGCAGAGCGACTTTTTCCGCTCGCTCATTCTTATTTCTGCCTGCACTTCTCTGCCATTGACAATAAGTTTTGAAGATTCATAAAGGATACGATTTCCGTCCATCTGGACGGAAACCGTATCACCATCAGGCAGAAGACAGAATGATGTTTCTGATTCCAGAAAGATCATGTGGCTTTACCGCCTGTGACAAGAATCGAGCATTCGATGCTGTACCTGCCGTCTCTGCTTGCGATTGTCACAACCGCTGCCCCAGGCGAAATGCCAGTCACCAGACCCGAAGCACTGACCGAAGCACAGCTGCTGCCACACGAATAAACTAGATCCTTTGCTCTGATATCCCCAGGCAGACCGGTAATCTGAATTGCCTTTGACTCTCCCACGCCTACAGCAATCGCATAGGAAGCGATCCGGATCTTTTCAGTCTTCGGTACTTCAGCTGTCTCCACTTTCTTTTCCCGTTTTTTCCTTGTGCATGCGTCTACCATATGCCAGTTCTCAAAATGTTTTGTTCCCCCGAGAATACTGCCATTGGACTTGTCCAGCAGGCTGATATCAAACGCAAAGCCCATCTTTCCTGCCAGTGTTCCGCTGGAATTGAATTTCAGTTTCAGAATCGTATAGGCATCCATATCCGTACAGACAAGCACATCCGGATTGCCGTCTGATAATTCATTTACCGCGTCACCCGGCAGATCTGTGGAGACGGTTTCCATATTTCCTTCCTTGTCATACAGATGGACGGAAGTAGAAAGAACTGCCTTGGCTCCCGCTTCCACACCTATATCCATGATGGACACCTTCAGTGCTTCCAGAGCAAATGCCAGCTTCCCCGTTATGGCTGTATCTGCCTTCAGCACATTTTCTTCCTTATGTCTGTAATCACGGATAAAACGCGCCTGACTGCCCTTTCTGACTTCAAAACCGACATTATTGTCCTGAGAAAGCACAAGGGACGCCCGGCCGCTGGCATAAAGTACAACTGACAGTTTTGCCTTTACACTCATTATGCCTGCAGCAGCACTCAATGGAATATCCATCTGACAGATGGTAAATTCCGCTGTCGCATTCTCATTAACGGGCTTGAGAAAACCGGAAAGAGATGAGAGAAAATTCTTCGGATCGATTTTGCTGAAATCCCCATACAGTTTCTTATAGCGGCCTGCTTTGATCTTCAGCGCTTCTTCACTGTGCAGATTAACCTTGAAGTAGGCATCTCTGACATCCTTCTTCAATGAGAAGAACCTGTATTTTACATTGATGCCGCTCATTTTGAGACTGCCAGTCAGATTCAGGCTGTTATCCAGCTCTTTTTCCATTTTTGCCTCTATTCCGGCGGAATTGGCTGTCAGAGTGATGTCATAGCCATGTACGGAAAATTTCTTTGTCTTTCCCGCAGCCATGGTATGGATGAAAGGAGTGTCATCTTTAACCGCAGCACTTTTCTCTCCGCTGATGATCTCTGCATTTTCAAAATCCAGGTCTGATTCCCCGCTCAGTTCCATGGAATCGGTATATGACAAAAGATCCGCTTCCTTCAGCTGTACGCTGATTCCTTCTTCTGTTTCTTCACTGTGATCAATGTCATAGATGACTTCCTGTCCGGCATCATCCACCCAGCTGATCGCCTGATACTGTTTCAGATCCGTTCCCGCCGGCAATAGACAGGTCAATGTACCGGCATCAAATGCCAGTGGTTTCTGTCTGAGTACAGGCGCATCCTGGGCAACATTGATTTCCTGCTTTGTTTCAAAATGAGGGTCATTGATGTAAGAGATCGTTTTACCAAGAAGCTTCATCGCTTCTGCTTCTTTCACACTGCGCTTAGGATGGAATTTCTTCTTTCCATCCAGGGTAAATAAGCCTTCTTTGACACCTGTTTTCACGTGTTCCGGAAACTGTGTTTTCGCTATGTCAGCGACTTCTGCTTCCTGAAAGGAAATACCGGAAAGATTGACAAGGGTATAGGCTGTCCACTCCCGGTTCAGTTTCTGTTCTGTATCAATATCTGTACTTTCCAGAACACCGAAATCCTTGAGTGCATCCAGCGTGGAAGCACTGCCTGCCGCATCAATACCGGACTGCTGTCTGACTTCTTCCAGCCATTCTCCCAATGTGTACACCTTATGCGAGCCGGGACTGCACCCAGCTGTAAACAGTCCCGCACACATAAGAATCAATACACTACTCCTGCATGCCCGAGGCATTGGAGTTAATGGTATTTTCCAGCGAATCATAACTTTCGGCTGTCTGTTCAAGGAACCTGGCGTAAGCACTGATGGTCATGCGCTGGGTTTCAAAACGGTTGGCAAAAGCATTGAAGCGGGCACGGATGGTTTCACCCGCGTCGGAAATCCAGCCGCCTTCCAGTGCATTCATCTCCCTCTTCATATCAAGAAGTGCTTCATTCATCTGGCTGTTAAGATTGTTCAGCTGTACCGCTGCCGCCTGTACTTCCGCACAGGTAATTGAAATACCGTTCATCTGTTCCTCCCTTATGCAATTCTTCTGGCCTGTTCGGCAAGTTCATCCTGTGTCTCGCGATATGCGGCAGCACTGGATCTGAGAAAGTCTGTATACTGTGTACACAGAACTGAAATCTGACGGAAATCAGCCTCAAACTTTTCAATAGATTCCGTATAGGCAATGTTGTCCTTACCCTTCCAGGCTGCCTGCAGATTGTCTACCGTGGCGAATAAATCACTCATGGCGCGAAGATAATCCTGATTGTCTGATTCCATCCGTGCAGCACAGGATTCAAGCTGCTCGGGTTCTACAAAGATCGCTCTCATAATCTGATCTTCCTCCTTCGCCCTATATATATGTTTTTTCT
>ONOV01000089.1 GCA_900319505.1 uncultured Erysipelotrichaceae bacterium | reverse complement strand
GCCAGGAAGTACGGCATGGAGGGCAACCTCGTTGCCGGCGGCAATATTGCCGGATTTGAAAAGGTTGCGGATGCCATGATGGCACAGGGACTGTTCTGATTCTTAATCTGTAAGCGGACCGGGTGCGTACATCTGTACGTGTCCGGTTTTTCAGTGTGCCGGGCATGGCACATATCCAGGTGTGTGAGAGGTCGAAGATGATCTGATTCGGCTCATCTCCTCCTACTCGATTTTGGCTTTTGGGTATACGAAAGGCATTCACAAAAATCTTTTAATCGGTAGAAGCCCCGCCCCTTTATGGAGCGGTTTTACATTCCAGAATCAGCCCTGATTTTCAATGTAGTGTTCAATTGCTGCTTGTGACAGGGTAGTTTGCCAGCAGTGCGGATGTGTCGGCCGTCAGTACCGGATCCATGCTATTACAGACGGTGACCAATGCCATTGCCGGACTCAGTATGGGTGCAGCGGTATTGATCGGACAGAGTCTTGGCCGCAGGGAACAGGAGAAAGCGGGCAGAGTCATGAGTGCTTCCATCATGTTCTTTATTGTGTTTCGGGATTGTTTTATCGGTATCGCTGTTTCGTATCGGCTGTTCTACGCCGTGTGCTGCTTCAGTGCAGACCATGATCTGTCTTATTTACTTCTTTCATATCAGAAAGCGGCTGCAGTATGATGAAGAAAAGAGGCAATGGAAATGACAAGAGTGAAGACGGTAAGAGAATATGTGACTCGCAAGCTGATGGAAGGCGACATGGAAACCGCACTAAAGGCGATGGATCATCTCAACGGGGCAGCGATGGCGGCTGCGTATCTGGCAAAAAGACGCAAAGAAGATGCTGAGCTGGTGGCTATTGCCGGCCTTCTGCATGACATGTATGCCTATACAGCCGGCACATATGAGGACCATGCCCATAAAGGGGCAGAACTGGCCAGAACCATGCTGGATGAGATCGGGGTAACAGATGAAAAAGAGACAGAGCAGATCTGTTCAGCGATCTATCACCATGATGATAAACTGGTTATAGACAGTCCTTTTGATGAAGTGCTGAAGGATGCGGATGTCATGCATCATACATTCCATGATCCTGCTAGGCCCGTCAAGGACAAAGAAAAAGCAAGATATGAGAAACTGCTGAAAGGAGAATAATGATGCTTGAAATCGGAATGGAAGCACCGGATTTTACACTGCCGGATCAGAATGGAGAAGAACATTCTCTGCATGATTACAGAGGGAAGAAAGTAGTACTGTATTTCTATTCAAAAGATATGACAGCCGGATGTACAAGACAGGCATGCGGTTTTGCGCAGCTGTATCCCCAGTTCAATGAGAAAGGAGCGGCTGTCATCGGCGTCAGTAAGGACAGTGTCGCTTCCCATAAGAAGTTTGAACAGAAGTACAATCTGCCGTTTACCCTGCTGAGTGATCCTAAGAAGAAAGTGCTGCAGCTGTATGGAGTATGGCAGGAAAAAAAGATGTATGGAAAGACAGTCATGGGCGTTGTCCGTACGACTTATCTGATTGATGAAAACGGGATTATCATCAAGGCCATGGGTAAGGTAAAGGCGGCGGATAACCCGCAGGACACCCTGGACAGCCTATGAGAATCATTACCGCACCAGCCCGTAAAATGAAGGAAGATGACAGTCTTCCTTTTACTGGTCTTCCGGTCTTTCTGAAAGAAACAGAAGAGATTAAAGAGACGATTGATGCTCTGGATTATGAAGGCAAGAAGAGAGTATGGGAATGCGGGGACCGCATTGCCCGGGAAAACCTTGACCGCTTTGCCCATATGAATCTGTACAGTGTCCTGACGCCTGCCATCCTCTCTTATGACGGCATTCAGTATGCCTATATGGCTCCGGAAGCGTTTGATGAAACTGAATTTCAGTATGTACAGAAACATCTGCGTATTCTTTCCGGTTTTTATGGTGTGCTGAAGCCGATGGATGGAGTAACCCCTTACCGGCTGGAAATCAAGGCCAGGCTGTCAGTAAACGGCTGTAAGGATCTTTATGCATACTGGGGCAATAAGCTGTATGAGGAAGTCAGGGACGAAAGTCATGTGATTGTGAATCTTGCTTCAAAGGAGTACAGCCGGGCCATGGAACCGTATCTGAAAAGTGAAGATACGTATCTGACATGTGTGTTCGGTGTGTATGAAGGCGGCAGGGTCGTGCAGAAGGGTGTGTATGCCAAGATGGCAAGGGGCATGATGATCCGCTGGATGGCTGAACATCAGATTGAGGATTATCATGATCTGAAGCTGTTTGATGAAGCTGGCTATGTGTACAGTGAGAAACATTCCGATGAAAACCATTATGTATTTC
>ONOV01000065.1 GCA_900319505.1 uncultured Erysipelotrichaceae bacterium | reverse complement strand
TGGCTCCTCCCACCACCTAAAGGCAGTGGGTTTCCGTCACTAATAATTTTTATGAAACCGCCTTTCTTTTAGAGCGGGGCTATCCGCTCAGGTCTGCTGTTACCATTTCCAGCAATCACCGCCTGCTGGATGAAAGACAGCGCAATGCCATGGCCCGCATGACGGCCTGTCCCTACCGGCTTTCGCTGCGCAGAGCCCATCAGCTGGATCATCTGGAAGCCGGCTGTACGGTTAACATTGATGCTTTCAATGCCGTTGTCATTATGGAAACAGCTTTATCCCACAGTGTGCTTCTGAAGTGCATGGATGGGTGCATCCGGGATCTTTCCGGTCTTGCCGGTACATATGCAATTATCGAAAAAACCGATCAGGCCATTGATCTGATCCTGAAGAAGCTGAAGGAATATGAAGTATATAAAGCTGTTTTCTGGATTGATGCGCCGGTTTCCAATTCCGGCAGATTGAAAACCCACATTGCAGAAAGAGCTGAACAGCTCGACTTTCCCATTGATCTTAAGATGGTGCGCAATGCGGACACGGAACTGAAGAAACTGGATCATGTCATTTCCGGCGACAGCGAAATCATTGAACAGTGTGTCAGCTGGTACAATCTGTATCCGGATCTGTTAAAGGAAGTAGATGATCCCTGGATTGTTGAAGAAAAGCCAAGGTAAGATAAAAGGTCACCTGATCACATGATCAGATGACCTTTGTCGGTTTTCTCAGGCTCTTAATTCAGCCCCGAGCTTTTCTTTGAACTGTTTGAGAATATTCTCATGTACCGGTGCAATCTCTTCTTCCTTGAGCGTATGATCCGCTGACTGATAGACAAGATGCAGGGCAACAGACTTCTTGCCGGCCTCGACATGTTCTCCTTCATACACATCGAAGATCTCAGCAGAATGAACAATGTGCTTTGAGTTTCTGGAAACAACCTTCAGAATATCCGCCGCACTTGTATCCTGATCTACCACAAGGGCAATATCACGGGCTACACCCGGATAGCGCTCCAGGGCATTGAACTTCAGTCTGCCGGTTTTGCCGCTGACAATCGGATCCAGAGCCAGTTCAGCATAGACACAGCGCTTCAGATCAAACTTCCCGGCATAGGCAGGATGTACTTCACCAAAGACACCGAGCTTCTTTCCATCCAGAGAGAGTACCGCAGAACGGTAAGGATGGAAATGCACTGTATCTTCCCTGTTTTCAGTGATCCTGACTCTTGCCTTGGCATAGCCGCATCTTTCCAGCCATGTCATCAGGATGCCCTTCATCGTATAGAAGTCAGAAGGTCTTGTATTTTTATGCAGCGGATCATCCGCCAGCCTGCCATCCAGTACAATGGCAACTCTTTCCTCTTCTTTATCCCTGGCATATACCTTGGAAATCTCAAAGAAGTTATTGTCCATAGAACCGTGTGCTTCATTGTACTGAACGATTTCAAGCACTGAATTCATCAGACCCGTCCGGATGTTCTTTCTGGCTTCACTCATCGGCATGGACAGGGCAATCGCCTCACCCAGCGGATTGAATGTATCATCACGCCATGCATCAGAGATCAATGTATAGGTGATGATTTCATGCAGGTTGAAACCGGTGAACACATCACGTGCCAGTCTTCTCGCCCGCTGTACCCTGGACAGTTTGCCGACCGTCGGTTCCATCCATGGCAGCGTGCTGGGCAGATCATCATAGCCAAGCAGACGGATGACTTCTTCATCCACATCTGCCTGTTCTTCCATGTCGACACGCCAGGAAGGAATGCGGCACCTAATGGCAGTGCCTTCTGTTTCCGGTCTGAAACCGAGTCTTTCACAGACATCTCTGATCTGTTCCAGCGTGAAGGAAGTGCCTAAAAGACCATTGCAGTGTTCCACTGTTTCCGTGATGACCTTTTCTGAATAGCCATCATCGCCATACTTGACGGTTTCTTCAAAACCGGACGCATCCGCAAATCTTGTCAATAGATCCACGGAACGGTCCATGGCCTTGTACATGGCCAGAGGATCAATGCCCTTGGTAAAACGCTGGGCTGCTTCGGTTACCAGGTTGAGACGGATGGAAGTATGGCGGATGTTCACGGCATCAAAGTGGGCTGCCTCAATGAAGATTGCCGTTGTATTTTCGTCGATCATGGACTCTTCCCCGCCCATGATGCCGGCAATGCCGGTGGCTTCCCCGTTTGTTGTAATCAGCACATCATCCGGCTCAATTTCAAACTGAGCGCCATCGAGTGCCGTAATGGTCTGCCTGCGGCCGGATACGACCGTGATTTCATGGGCCTTGAGCTTATTGAGGTCATAATAGTGCAGCGGCTGGCCTGTTTCCAGCATGACGAAGTTGGAAATATCCACAACATTATTGATGGAGTTCATGCCCGCAGCCTGCAGATACTGACGCATCCAGCTGGGGGAAGGTCCCACCTTGACGTGATTCACCACCTTGCCGAGGTAAGCCTTGCAGATGGGGGTTTCAGAAGAAACTTTGAAATCGGAAGGTGTACCGACATCTGCCCTGCCTTCCACTTCAGGCAGGGTTACCTTGCGGTTGAGGATCGCCCCGACTTCCCATGCCATATTCCACATGGAAGAACAGTCAGCTCTGTTAGGCGTCAAAGAAACATCAAGAATCGTATCATCCAGGCCGAGATAGCCTAATACATCCGCTTCACCTACCGGCGCATCCGCAGCGAGCTCTTCAATGCCGGAAAGCTGTTTTTCGTTTAAAGATTTTTTTGATACACCAAGTTCATACAAAGCGCATAACATACCGCTGGACTCATAGCCATGCAGAGGCCTGGCTTCAATGGTACCGCCCGGCAGCTTCGCACCGGGAAGTGCAACGATGACCTTCAGACCTTTGCGGCAGTTGGGGGCACCGCAGACAATATGGTAATAGTCTTCCCTGTTATCACCAACCCGGGTAACCGTATTATGCAGATGGGTATCCGGAATGTCTTCACATTCCATGACTTCACCGATCTTCAGGCCGCTGGCATCCGCCATCTTTTCAATGCCTTCTACTTCAAGGCCGGCCGTTGTCATCTGATCGGCCAGTTCTTCCGGAGAAATGCCGTCAAGATCAACATATCTGCTCAGCCATTTATAACTTAACTTCATCTTCTCATTCCTCCTCAGTCAAAACGGTCGAAATTCTTCAGGAAACGGATATCATCCGTATAGAAATTACGGATATCATCAATGCCGTACTTCAGCATTGCCACTCTTTCAAGACCTACGCCGAATGCAAATCCGCTGCACTTCTTCGGATCAAAGCCATTCATTTCCAATACATGCGGATGCACCATGCCGGCTCCGAGAATCTCAATCCAGCCGGACCCCTTGCAGACCGAACAGCCCTTGCCATTGCAGAACGGACAGGACACATCGACTTCTACGGAAGGTTCCGTAAACGGGAAGTAGGAAGGACGGAATCTGACCTTACGGCCTTCACCGAACATGGCATTGGCCATGAATTCCAGGGTCCCCTTCAGATCAGCCAGGGTAATGTGCTCCCCTACAACCAGTCCTTCACACTGCATGAACTGATGGGAGTGGGTCGCATCATCATCGTCTCTTCTGTAGACCTTGCCGGGACAGATCAGCTTGATCGGCAGCTGGCCATGGGCTTTTTCCAGCTCTCTCATCTGGATGGCTGTTGTATGTGTTCTTAAAAGTGTACTGGGATCAATGTAGAAGGTATCCTGCATGTCTCTTGCCGGATGATCTTTGGGCAGATTGGCCAGCTCGAAGTTGTAGTAATCCTGCTCGACTTCCGGCCCTTCCGCTACCTTGTAGCCCATGCCGATGAAAAGATCTTCCAGCTCCTGCTGGATCATGATCAGCGGATGAATGGTACCTCTTTCCATCTTCTCACCATCCAGGGTGATATCAATCTTTTCGCTCTGCAGCCTCTGCTTCAGTGCTTCTGCCTGCAGTACTTTCTGTCTTTCTTCAATCAGTTCGGAAACAGTCTTCTTGAGACCGTTCACCTTCTGACCGAAAGCAGGCTTTTCTTCCTTGGGCAGATTCTTCATCTCTGCCATCAGTCCCTGAATCTTTCCCTTCTTGCCAAGCCACGTGATTCTGGCTTCCTGGAGTCCGGAAAGATCTTTCGCTTCTTCCACCGCTTTAACGGCTTCTTCCTTTACGCTGTCAAATGTATCCATGACTTCCTCCAAGTAAAAAATAAAAGCGTTCCTGTCAACAGGAACGCTGAACAACGCGGTACCATCCTGATTCGTACATGAGCCATGTACGCACCTTGATTCATCTGATAACGGAGTGACCCGGGGAGGATTAATCCCGCTTGAGAAGTGAATTCGTTCTGCCTTCCGGTCAGAAGACTCTCAGCCTCTGTCTTCCTCTCTTTGACCTTCTCATGACAAACTACTTGTCTTCTCTTTTTAACGTTTTACGGCTTTGATTATACCATTGTGACCTTTTAATGCAAAGCACGAAAAACTACCACATGTATGGCGTCCGGCTGTCTTCCAGGGCCGCATACAGATCATCAAGATTATCTGTATCTGCAGTAAATGCCCGGCCCAGCAGTTCATAATTTCCATCCCTTACTAACAGTCCGCTCTGTTCAGGACAGCAGACCACCGGATTGCCCCGGTCTTCAATCGAGCGGATGATCGCTTCCAGATGTTCCTCACTGGCTTCAAACTGATTCTCCACATCAAACCCGGACAACAGCCCCAGTCCATCACCATAGCCGAATTCCAGGCTTTCATCCCTTGTCATATGGTACTGATCCAGCTGAATCAATGCCCCGGCCCGACTGCCCATGATAATGCCGTCAAAGTTTCTCAACGGTTCCAGCAGGTCCAGATCTTCAATCCGTTCCATCATCCAGTCCGGATAAGCTCCGGCAAGATAGATGATATCCGCATCGCGCAGCTTCATCAGGGCTGTATCCGGATCATCCTCATGGTCATTGATCCAGGTGATATCCGCATCATTGATGAAATAGGAGCGGAACGGCCTGACTAACAGTTCATAGTCATCCGTGCCCTTCTTATATCTGCGGCGCCATTCTTCTTCATCTGCCAGCCATCCTTCATGAAAGCTCAGCGGCAGGATCACCGCCTTCATATGGGGTTTGAGATAGCGGGAGAGCGCACTGTACGCCCATGATCCGTCAAAATCCATTGCATTCAGTAATATATTTATCATTCTGTATCAACCTCAGATGTGCATTATAATCTATATGAAACAAAAGTGTAATCAGGAGGCATCATGATCAAACGCTATCATATCTATGTATCCGGCCAGGTACAGGGTGTCGGCTTCCGCGGTTTCTGCATGGTTCATGCCCAGCAGCTCGGTCTGACCGGCTCGGTGACCAATCTTGACAACGGCATGGTGGAGATCTATGTCCAGGGTGAGCCGGAGAAGATCGATACATTTCTAAGCATCATCGTCAAAGGCGATAATTTCATCCATGTGATGGATTACTCGATCAAGGAAGTGCCTGTGGTAAAGGGTGAAAAGCGCTTCAGCTATGGCTGGGGCAGTTATTACTGGTGATACTGATACATCACAATCCCGCCGGCCACAGCTACATTCAGCGATTCAAAGCCGTTCATCTCAATAAACAGCCTTTCATCCGCCATGTTCTGCAGAGAAAGAGAGACGCCGTTTCCTTCATTGCCTAAAATGAAGGCCATCTTCTCTTTCTTTTCTATTTCATGCATGGGTACAGCATTTCTCAAAGCCGTGGCAATAACGGTAAAGCCGTCTTTGTGCAGATCATCAAGATAAGCAGAAAGATCCGCGTAGACAACCGGCATATGGAACATGGCCCCCTGGGTGGAGCGGATGGTCTTTTCATTGTAAAGATCCACCGTATCCCTGGAACAGACTACCCCATCAAACCCGAAGGATACCGCCGTACGGATCAGCGTACCGAAGTTGCCCGGATCCTGGATATCATCCAGCAGTAAAAGACGATGCGGCGCTTCTATTTTCATCTGTTTTTTATGACAGACACCGATCAGATGTATCGCCGAAACATTGCTTGAAAGTTTCTTCATGATTTCCGGCGTCACCTCTATCATGTTTTTCAGCTGATACTGGTCCGGTGTATCGGTGAGGACGGTTTCCACCATGTTTTCTTTCTCTGCCTCTTCCAATAGATGTTCCCCTTCAATCAGAAACAGACCGGTATGTTCTCTTTCTTTTCTGGTGTGCAGTTTTGCGTATGCCTTGATGCGGCTGTTCTGGGCTGATGTGATTTTTTCCATAACTGGTATTCTACTATTCTTTTCTCTTCTGTGTTCCAATTTACACGAATTTAACATTTGACGCCTTATTTATTTACACGGATTTTATATTATGAATATGTAAAAGAAGGTGACAGGCGATGATTTATTGTGTGGAAGATGATGCCAGCATTCGTGAAATAGAGATCTATACCCTGAAGTCGTGCGGTTTTGAAGCAGAAGGCTTTGAGACCGGTACAGACTTTTTCAATGTTCTCAAGAAAGAGAAGCCGGAACTGGTGATTCTGGATATCATGCTGCCGGACATGGACGGCATTGATCTTTTGAAACAGCTGAAGAAAGACCCTTCTGTATCGGATATTCCAATCATCCTGGCCAGTGCCAAAGGCTCGGAGTATGACAAGATACAGGGCCTGGATGTCGGAGCTGATGATTATCTGGCCAAGCCGTTTGGCATGATGGAGATGGTGTCAAGGGTCAGAGCTGTTCTGCGCAGAGCCGGTGCACGGCCGCAGCGGGTGATTGAAAACAGTGAAATCACCATTGATGAAGACAAGCATGAAGTGCGTGTGTACAATGATCAGATTCAGCTGACGCTGAAGGAATATGAACTGCTGAGCATGCTGATGCGCCATCCCGGCATAGTCTTTACCAGAGACCAGCTGCTCAATGACATATGGGGCTCGGAATATGATGGTGAAACACGTACCATCGATGTCCATATCCGTACACTCAGACAGAAACTCGGCGATGCCGGCAGGCATATTGATACGGTAAGAGGTGTCGGCTACCGCTACCGGGAGGATGTATGAGAAAAAAGATATTCCGCACCGTTGCTTTGACCATGGCCGTCATCATGGCGATTGCCATGGTGATCGTGATTCTTATTGTGAACCACCACTTCATTACAGTGGAGGAAAACAGGATGGATACCGAGGCCCAGCTGGCTGCGGAAGGCGTGGCGTATGGCGGCGAAAACTATCTGAAAAGTCTTGCACCGCATAGCTACCGTCTGACCTGGATCGATCAGGATGGTTCAGTGCTCTATGACTCGGAAGCAGATCCGGTCACAATGGAAAACCATAAAAACAGAACCGAAGTCAAAGAAGCTTTCACAGACGGTACCGGCGAGGATATCCGCTATTCTGTTACCCTGGCGGAAAGAACGATCTACTATGCCGTGAAATGTGATGACGGTACGGTGGTGCGTATTGCCGAAACGTATGATACCGTCGGCATCCTTACCCTGCGCATGCTGTCACCGATGCTGGTCCTGCTGATCCTTTCCATTCTGAGTTCTTCATTGATCGCCAATAAATTAAGCAAAGACCTTGCCAAGCCGATCAATGAAGTAGACCTGGATCATCCCCTTGCCCAGAAAACCTATGAGGAAATCACCCCTCTGCTTACCCGTATTGATAAACAGAACCGGCAGATTGATGAACAGATGGAACAGCTCCATCAGCGGAAGAAGGAATTTGAAGCCGTGACAAAGAATATCAACGAAGGTCTGATTCTCATCAATATGAACCAGGAAATTCTCTCCGTCAACGAAGCAGCTCTGGATCTGTTTGATCTGGATAAGAAGCCGAAGAAAATCACCGATTTCACCGATGATTCCAAGTTTGCCGGTCTCATCAGCGATGTCATGCACAACTATGGGGCTGAAGTCATTCTCAAAACAAGCGACATCACCCTGCGGGCAGATGCCAGTCCGATCCGCTCCCACGGCGTACAGACCGGCGCTTCCATCCTGGTACAGGATGTCACGGAAAACTATGCCGCAGAGGAAGTCAGACGTCAGTTCACCGCCAATGTATCACATGAGCTCAAAACACCGCTGCAGTCCATCATGGGCTACTCGGAACTCATGGAAAACCATCTGGTGGATCCCAAGGACTGTGACAGCTTTGCCCGTAAGATTCATACGGAATCCTGCCGGATGCTGCAGCTGATTGATGATATCATCCGCCTGTCACAGCTGGATGAAGGCAATGTTGTCGATGTCAATACACTCAACCTCAAGGACCTGGTCAATGAAGCGGCGGAAGCTGTTTCCGCAGAAGCCAGGGAACATCAGGTAGAGCTGAAATTTGACATTGAAAGCGTATGGATCAATGCCAACAGCAGACTCATCTATGAAATCATATACAACCTCATGGACAACGCTATCCGCTACAACCTGGCCGGCGGCTATGTCAAAGTCAAGACGCGCCGCAAACATGATGAAGCAGTACTGGAAGTATCCGATAACGGCATCGGTATTCCCCGTGAATCCCTGCCGCATGTATTTGAACGCTTCTACCGGGTAGACAAATCCCATTCCCGCGCTACCGGCGGCACCGGCCTTGGCCTTTCCATCGTCAAGCATGCCGTTCAGCTCTCTCATGGCCGCATCACCGTTCAGTCCAAGATCAGCCAGGGCACTGCCTTCACAGCCCGCTTCCCGGCTGTACAGAAATAACTTTCATCTCCTTATAAGGACACCGTCATGGTGTTCTTTTTCTGATGAAGTAAAAAAGAGCAGGATTTTTCCCGCTCTTGATCAGACACATGAATATGATAATTACTTTTTACCGTTCTTGACAAAGTCAAGCAGTGCTTCCGCCGCCTGGTTGATGCCATGATCGCCTTTATCAGGCAGACCAAGGCAGGTATAGATCTCACCTACCGGAATCTTCTGTTCATATAAAGCATCAAACATCTTATCGATCAGCTTGCGGCAGGAATCCTGTCTCTGCATCGGACCGAACGGATTGGCGAAGAATGTGGTGGAAAGACCTTTCTCCTGGGTTGTACCGAGAGCAAAACGCTTGCCTTCAATGAAAGTCTGTTCAGCTCCTTTTCTGTTTTCAAACCAGTGCATGCCTCTCTTATCCGTATAGTTGTTGGCATACAGGAAGCAGTCAACCTTGTGGTCGCTTGTGACAACATCATACGGTGCTGCCGGAATGACAACACGGGCATTCGGCTTTTCCGGATTAAAGAAGATAGAACGGTCCATATCTTTATAGGCTGTACCTTTATCCAGATCATCCAGTCTGACGAAAGCACCGATTTCCGTGCCCTGGGCCCGGATATTTCCATCCTTGTCCAGATGAATGGTACCCATATCATCAAAGACTGTTTCCTGATGATCGATCAGATCACTTGCCAGCGTGGACAGCGCTTCAATCGTTTCAGACTTGCCGGCACCGGAGTCGCCCATGAACATGAGACCCTTCTTTGTGCCATCCTTGAGATAGATATTGACCATCGCACCATGAATCGGCAGCCATCCTCTTGAAATCATGGCCAGGTTGTGCAGGGTCAGGATTGTCTTCTTGGTATAGCCGAAGTAGTCGATCTTATCCGTAGCACTGTCCTTGCCGATCCAGATATCATTGTCTTCATCATGATAGAACGTTGTATCATCACGGCCGTCCGGGTTGCCGAAGATCATGATCGCATCCGGCTTCTTGTCTTCCACATCTTCCATCGCCGCCAGTTCAAACAGGTTGGCGGTAGCCGCTGCGGAAGAAATGAAGTTTCTGTGGAAATAGCAGAAGATCAGCAGTGAACCGACCTTGGCCGGGAAGCACAGCCATTCCTCCTTACCCTTGACGAAGTCAAGCACCGGGTTATGATCATCATCCTTGAAGACGTTGGTACGCTTGTTGGACTTGGGATGAATGATCAGCGGTGTTCTCAGCATGACCTCATGCACAAACGGAATATCGCTGAATGCCTCATAGCCGTTCGGTACGTTCCACTTGTAATACTGCAGCAGAAGAGCGGCATTGGTGCCGGCCTGCAGCTGTCTGTAGACACGGTTGCTGGCGCCCTGTACCTTCTGCTGAACCTGACGGTAGAAGGAAAGGCATACGGCATTGAACTGTCCGTCTGCGGCAATGAAAGAGTTCATCTGGAAACCCGTTTCATTGTGTGTATATAAGACTGAGAAACGCTGAAGAGAACGCCAGTAGTGATAGCCCTCTTCAATAATATCCAGCAGAATATGCGGGACTCTGACATAGTCATGGTCAATCTGATCCAGATCCAGCACCAGTAAGAGCTTCAGTACGGACTTGATATCACTGCGTACAGACTCTTCACTGTCATGGTTTCTGAACAGGAACTCATGCAGATCATGATGTTTCTCATCCAGATACTGCAGGTAATAATGCAGGAAAGCATTGAAGCCGTCACTTTCAATCAGTGCCGAAGGCTTTCTGACATAGAACTTGGAATAGTTCAGAATGACGGTATTCTCGTGGAAATAATACGCTTCTTTCATGTGTCCTCCTAATAGACCTTAACTATATTACCAGCTTTTCATGAAATTTGTTACAATTATTCATGAAAATTTTTTCTCTGTCTGAAACTTTCAAACGCAATCGCTGCACAGGCACCTGCCGCATTCAAAGACGCCCGGAAATCATTGGCATAGGGAATGTAAATATTCTGATCCATTTCCGCCATAACCCTGGCGGATAAACCGCGCATCTCCCCGCCGATCGCAATAAGACACGGCTTTACATAATCCGCGTCCCAGTAGGCAATCGCATCTTTTCGCATGGCCGCATAGCACTTCAGCCCGGCTTTTTTCACTTCATGGCACAAAGACGGCAGATCATCTGAAGGAATGACATTGAGGTATTCAAAGGCACCGGCACTGGCTTTCAGAATCGTGCCTTCGGCCTGCGACCAGTCTCTGTTTCTGACTAGCAGTCCGGTACATCCCGCACTGTAAACAGAGCGCATGATATAGCCGAGGTTATAGGGATCTTCCACCCCTTCAACTAAAAACAGCAGCGGTTCTTTCAACAGCACGTCATCCATGGTCTGCCAGCTTCTTTCTTCTACTTCAGCGATAACCCCGCCATGAGTACGCCCCCGGGCCATGGCATCAATTTTCTCTCTTGGCACCCGCTTCAGCGGCACATGCCTGTCTATTGCCCGGTATTGAATGAACCTGGCATCCTTGTCATGTCTTGTTTCATCAAGATAGATCACGTCGGTTTTTCTGCGGCCTGCCAGCAGCGCCGCCTTGACGCTTAAGCCGCCTTCAATCTGTATCATTGGACACCTTCCTTACGATATCGTTCTTTCTGACCGCAAAGGGAATCCGGATCCTGAGCCGCTTCATCGGCGCCCGTGACTGTTCCAGTCTGTTTCCCTCTTCATCTTCAATTTCATCCATTCTGAAACACTGTGTACTTTCACCCTGGCGCAGTACTTCCACTGCCTCATGCAGGTTAAAGGGATTGCGGGTCACCATGATCATCGTCCCTGTCTGCGGATCATAGCTGTCTACAACACCCAGGAAGTCATGATTGACATGGGCATTGCTGTTTTCATGGTAGATGATGCCTTTTTCCGCTGCATCACCATAGTAGTTGCCCGGGAATACTTCCCGGTTCTCCCCTTTCATGATTTCAGCAATGTACGGTCTGATTTCCTCTTCAGAAAGATCATCCTGCTTTGCATAGATCGCATCAATCAGATGCCGGTAGCCGGACACAACCGAAGCCACATAGTATTCACTTTTCATGCGTCCTTCGATCTTGAGTGAATCCACCCCGGCCCGCATCAGAGACGCGATTTCATGAGCTGCCATCATATCCCTCGAACCCATGGTAAACGGGAAGTCATCCGGACTGATCTTTTCTCCATTGCGGTATACATCATACTGCCAGCGGCAGCTCTGGGCACAGCCGCCCCGGTTGGCATCCCGTTCGGTCATGCGGTTGGACAGCGTGCATCTGCCGCTGTAGTTCACACACATTCCCCCATGAATAAACGCTTCTGTTTCAATCGGACATTCTGCAGTAAAACGGGCAATTTCCTTCAATGTGCATTCCCGGGCCAGTACAACTCTCTGAATCCCCAGCTTTTCCGCCAGAAAAGAAGCCGCTGAGGCATTGGTAACTGACATCTGCGTGCTGCAGTGCACGGCAAGAGAGGGGGCACATTCTGCGGCCAGCTTCATGATGGCAGCAGAAGCTGTAATGACAGCCGTAACGCCATAGGCGGCCAGATTCTGCAGGTATTCCTTCAGACCGTCAAAGTCAGAAGGATGCGGGATGATATTGACCGTCACATGAACCGCTGCGCCATGATCTTTGGCAAATGAACAGATTTCCTGAATCTCTTTTTCCGAGAAGTTGGAAGCTCTGGCCCGCAGGGAATATTTCCTGCCGCCAAGATACACTGCATTGGCCCCATAGGATATGGCCAGTTTTGCCCGGTACAGATCACCGCATGGGGCAAGCAGTTCCGGCTTCTTCATTTTCTTACTGGACATTTTCTCCATAATACCCCTCACTCAGCTTTTCGCCAGGAAACTTCTCTCTGTATTCCTTTTCCACATCCTGTGCATTCTCTCCTTCAATGATCCTTCGATAGCTGTGAACTGCTTCAAAGCAGGCCACCCTGTCCATGAACACACTGTCAATAAGATAAATACCGCCGTCCCGCCGGAAGGAAGAAAAATCATGAAAGGAACGGAGCACATAATCCGTATAGATCAATGTGCCTGTCTCATCTTCATAAATCGGCATCTGATCCTCCCGTTTCTTCTCCCGGATTGTCAGATGTGTATTTTCTGAAAGCCGGGCATCAATGCCGGCAGCCCGCTGCCAGCCGGAAAGCAGATGACGGTAGGAGCGCGACATCACCATATGGCCATGGACCGGTACAACAGCATGGGGACTGCAGGTGATTTCTTTTTCTTCTGTTCTGCTCAGAAGCGGGGAAATCACCCCGTAAGCCGCCCCCATGGCATGCCATACTTCCATGTCCTGCCGGCTTGTCAGAAGTGTGTCCGGCATATAGATACAGGCAAAGGAAAGATGTTCTTTCTCTTTGATGTCTAATACCGCCGGATCCGCAAACCACACGGTCCTGATGCCGATGGCATCCATTTCCTTCAGAAACAGACACAGTTCGTCTACTTCTGTTTCATGAAACAGCCGGTTGACAAGAAGATGCAGTTCTGCCCCAAGGGCTTCTGCACTTTCTTTCAGCTCCGGTATCTCTTCCTGCTTCACTTTGGCAAGGGCACTGGAGCTGAACTTCTCTATGGCAGCGATCAGAATTACTGCCCCGGCATTGATGAAAGCCGGCATATCATTTTTATTCTGCAGTGTTACTGCGATTTTCTCTTCCATAAAAACCTCTTACAACCTCAGCTATTGTAGCAGT
>ONOV01000036.1 GCA_900319505.1 uncultured Erysipelotrichaceae bacterium | reverse complement strand
GGTACTATCATTTAATACGCTTTAATAGTTTCCTTGTCAACTTTTATACTCACCATTTCTTTTATTTCTGCCGGCCGGGATGGAATGCGGTGATTTTCCGGCCGGACAACAGGAAGAAGTATACAGCAGATGCCTATGAAATGTGCCCTTGGTGTTATAATTTCTGGGATGAACAGTATGAAATATAAACCTGGACAGGTTGTGGAAGGCAGGGTGACAGGCATTCAGTCCTATGGTGCTTTTGTGGCGCTGGAGGGCAGAAGCACCGGTCTGATTCACATTTCTGAAATATCGGATGGCTATGTGCGCGACATTGAACAGTATGTTCATGTCGGTGAAGTCATCCGGGTCAAGGTCATTGACTATGATCCCCGCACGGATCAGGCCCGGCTTTCGCTTAAAGCCCTGCACCATACAAGAGTGCGCAACCGGCGCAGGCCGCCCATCAGTAAGGCCGCCCTGCCCCCAAGCATAAAGGGATTCTCCTCCATACGCTCCGCCATGCCGCGGTGGATCAGAGAGGCTGAACAGCGTATGCAGAAGACATCCGGCGGGACTGATGGAAAAGATGGACAGAAAAGTTTAGAATGAGTACGTATTCAGGATAATCGTCAGATATGGAAGGAGAATAAAATGAGCGATTGGAAAAATCTTGATGAACTGGAGGCTTTCCACGAGCTGGAAGCCGTTGAACGTGTGAACCTGCGTGAAGTCATGTCAGGTGAAAACGGTGCTGAGCGGGTCAGAACCTATCATACGGATATGGCGGCCGGCATGAGCTATAACTATGCGGCCAAAGACGTGGATGAAAACGTGCTGGCAGCATTAGTCAAGCTGGCCAGGGAAGCACAGCTTTCCGAAAAGTATGAAGAGCTTTATAACGGTGCTGTTATCAATACCGGTGAAAAGAGACTGGTTCTGCATCAGCTCTGCCGCGGTCAGCTGGGCAAAGATGTCATTGCGGACGGCGTCAATAAGAGAGAGTTCTATGTAAAGCAGCAGGAAAGAGCAGCTGCCTTTGCCAATAAAGTACATAGCGGTGAGATCACCAATGAGAAGGGTGAGAAGTTCACAACCGTTGTACAGATCGGCATCGGCGGATCCGACCTCGGCCCGAGAGCCCTTTACATTGCCCTTGAAAACTGGGCCAGAAAGCATAATACACTGAAGATGGAAGCCAGGTTCATCTCCAATGTCGATCCGGATGACGCCACGGCTGTTCTCAACAGCGTGGATGTTGCCCATACCTTATTCATTCTTGTATCCAAGAGCGGTACAACGCTTGAAACACTGACCAATGAGGCCTTTGTCAAGAATGCCCTCAGGAAAGCAGGCTATGACCCGGCCAGACATATGATTGCCGTAACATCAGAGTCTTCTCCGTTAGCCAGGAATGAAGGCTACATGGATGCCTTCTACATGGATAACTACATCGGCGGCAGATATTCTTCCTCTTCAGCTGTTGGCTGCACGGTACTGTCTCTGGCCTTCGGTCCGGAAGTATTTGCCCGTATCCTTGAAGGGGCACATGAAGAAGATGTGCTTGCCAAGGAAAAGGATCCGATGAAGAATCCGGATATGCTGGATGCCTTGATCGGTGTCTATGAACGCAATGTATTAGGCATGGAAGCGACAGCTGTTCTGCCGTATTCCCAGGCTCTGTCCCGTTTCCCGGCGCATCTGCAGCAGCTTGACATGGAGTCCAACGGCAAGAGCGTCAACCGCTTCGGCAAACCGATGAACTATGTGACCGGTCCGATCATCTTCGGTGAGCCTGGTACCAACGGCCAGCATTCCTTCTATCAGCTGCTCCATCAGGGCAAGACCATCATTCCGATGCAGTTCATCGGTTTCAGAAAGTCTCAGCTGGAGAATGATGTTGTCATTGAAGGCTCTACTTCCCAGAAGAAGCTCTGTGCCAATGTGGCTGCTCAGATTGTTGCCTTTGCCTGCGGCAAGGATGATGAGAATCCGAACAAGAACTTCGACGGCGGACGTCCTTCTTCCATCATCATCGGCGAACAGCTCACCCCGGAATCCCTCGGTGCTCTGCTTGCCCACTTTGAAAACAAAGTCATGTTCCAGGGCTTCTTATGGAATGTCAACAGCTTCGACCAGGAAGGCGTACAGCTTGGCAAGGTGCTGGCAAAGAAGGTTCTGGCCCACGATACAGACGGTGCGCTCAAGGTTTACAGCGACCTGTTTGAGATCTGAGGCATTGAGGCTGCAGTTATATGACTGCAGTCTTTTCATATGGTTTGCCCTGCGCTCAGACAACGCTATAATGGGTACAGGGATATGATTCCCTGGAGGTATGTATATGCTGTGGCATCTGATTTCAACCCTGCTTGTGGGTATTGCGGCAGGCTTTATTGCCAATAAGCTGATGGGCAATGATGCGGCAAGTATCGGCGGCAATCTCTGCCTGGGACTTGTCGGTTCCATTGTCGGTTCTTTATTGGCAGGTCTTTTAGGACTTGGCAGCCGCAATATGCTTGGTTCACTGATCCTTGCGGTGATCGGTGCCTGCTTAGCAGTATGGGTCTATAACAAGATCAAATCCTGAAAGCAGAAGGTCATGTGATGAGCATGATCTTTTCTTTATGCTTTAGGCATAAGTACATGGGCAGAGACTTTCGGGATCAGCAATTGATCAAGCTGCTGGATGAGGGCGCTGCTTGTTTCTGCAATTGCATGCATGGATGTTTCAAAGCTGTTTTCCTCTTCCATCCATCCGGCAATATACCCGAAGGAATAGGGTGAAGTATCCAGACCGTAATGGGCGCATACGGTATAGGCAACGGATTCGGCTTCAACTTCTTTGGTACGGCGGGAAAGAGAAGAGCGGGTATGCATGCTGGCATGAGCAATTTCATGGATGAACGTACGGATGGCAAGCTTTTTCTCCATGCCCTCTTTCAGATAAATGCACTGTGCCTTCGGATCATAGCAGCCATGGATGTCCATGTCTTTTCTTTCTCTGACTTCTACCGGACACACAAAGAAGAGGGCATGGAGAAAAGCATCTTCATCTTCAATCGTGCCCTGGATCTTTTCCGAAATAAAGGAATTGAGAGGTCTTCCTTCTGTCTGGGATATATCAAAGACGGAAATACAGCGGAAGAAGGCAATTTCCTGCGGATCTTCGCGGCAGCGGCAGGGCGCAAAGATCCTGATGCCTTTTTCACCTTTTCTGACATGCCTTTCAAATTCTCTGATCCAGGTCTGATACCCGGCCACATAGGTGGCTGAAGGCATCTGTCGGTAGATGAGCAGAGTATTGCGGAAGCTGTAGGTATGAAAGCGGGAGAGCAGGGTGAGGTAGCGGCGGTAGGATTCATCACTCTGTAAAGAAGCGATGCTTTCCTGCAGGGAACGGACAATCTGTTCGGTTTCTTTCGGGTTCATGTGTTTTCCTCCGCCCTATATATATGCAATGGAAGATCGTTTTCCCCGGATGTATAATAAAAAACAAGGAGAGACAGAATAAAATGGAAAAACTGGAATTCAAGTTTGATACACAGCTGCTGATTGACGGCGATGATCTGGATGAGGATGAAGTACATGATTATATCCTGAACCATTTCAAGGGCGACTGTCTGTTAGCGGTAGGCGGTGATGGGGATCCGATCAAGATTCATTTTCATACCAATGAGCCGTGGAAGATTCTGGAATACGGTCAGTCCATCGGCGACATCTATGATGTTGTGGTGGAAAACATGCAGAGACAGGAGGAAGGTCTCAAGGGCTGAAGCAGTATGAAAGGCGGATGCGATTGTGCATCCGCCTTTACTTTAATAGTTATGACGGCAGAAGAATTCATCTGCCAGAGAAGGAAAGAGGGAAAGATCAAAGTTCTGACAGGCATGTCCCTTTGCGCCTTCTTCAGCCAGAAATCCATGAAGCCATACGGCCATACATACGGCCCCGTAAACATCAGCTGTCTGGGTAAGGCACGCTGCAGTCATGCCGGTCAGCAGGTCTCCGGATCCGGCCTGGGCCAGGGCGTTGCAGCCGGACTGGTTGATGTAGATCTCTCCGCTTGGGGAAGCCACGGTTGTATTGGCGCCTTTAAGCACCACAATACAGCCATAGCGTTTTGCAAAATCACGGGTCAGAGCAATGCGGTGGTCTTTGATATAGCATACCGGCTTATTGATCAAAGTCGAAAACTCACCGATATGCGGGGTCAGGATGACCGGTTCCTTGACAAAGTGCAGCGTATAGTAGTCGTGCTGCAGAAGCCGGATCGCTTCCGCGTCCAGTACCACCGGGCATGGGGCACTCTGCAGAACCAGATCCAGAATATCCTTTTTATGCGGCATATTGGTGCAGCCGGAGCCATAGGCAATGGAACGGGCATTCGCAATCGTATGGGAAACCACATCCTGCCAATTGCCTTCCGTAAAGGGATGAAAGACAGGGGTCAGGGCCCGGCCGGCTGCTATGCCGTAGACCTCTTCAGGGGTAACGGCATGGATATAGGAAGCACCGATGGTACGGGCACCGAGTATATTCAGTGATAATGCCCCCGCCATGCCATAGGAACCGCCGATCAGCGTACAGCCGCCATATGTGCCTTTGTAGGCATCATCACGGCGT
>ONOV01000060.1 GCA_900319505.1 uncultured Erysipelotrichaceae bacterium | reverse complement strand
GCCATACCTTCTAGAATATCAGCCTTGAATCTGTTGAACTTGATCAGGTTCAGCTGCATCCTGCATTCCTTGCCGCCATTGGCAACAACGGTCGTGATCGGCTTGTCATAGCCGACTTCCTTGGCTGCTTCAATTACAGCTGCCGCAACACCGCCGCTGGCCGCAAAGTTACGTCCATAGTTGGAAGCAGTAAGCGGTTCATCACTCGGCATCTCTTCCACATCAATACCCTTTGCCATCAGCATGGCCATGATTTCTTCAAAGGTCAGCACATAGTCACAGGCTGATACTTCTTCCATGGCTTCCTGTTTCTTGGCAACGCACGGTCCGATAAATACAACCATGGCACCCGGATGATCATGCTTGACCTTACGGGCTGTGGCAATCATCGGTGTTACCGTCGTACTCTTATTCTTTTCATACTGCTCCGGGAAGTGGATCTTGAGCATATTGACAAAGCCTGTGCAGCAGGATGTTGTCATCGGCAGACCGCTTTCCTTATGCTTGATGAGTTCTTCTGCTTCCGTTAAGGCAACCGCATCCGCACCGCCGGCAACTTCAATGCACTTGGTGAAGCCTAATGCTTCAATCGATTTTACAATCTGCCCCAGTGTGCAGTTTTCAAACTGGCCCTGGATGGAAGGCGCTACAATCGCATACGACTCGCGTTTGCTGTTGAGTTCCTTGATAATCGGTGCAACCCAGCTCATATCGGAAATAGCACCGAACGGGCAGTTCATCAGACAGGCACCGCAGTTGATGCACCTGGATTCATCAATCTGGCAGATATTCGCTTCATTCCAGGAAATCGCCTGAACCGGACAGGCCTCATAGCAGGGGCGGTCCGTGATGACAATCGCATGATACGGGCACGCTCTTGCACATGCGCCGCATTCCTTACATTTGTCATGGTCGATCTGGGAACGTGTTTCACCCATGGAAATGGCGCCGAAATTACATGCCGCAAGGCAGGCCTTCTTCATACATTTACGGCAGTTATCGGTAACCTGAATCTTCTGGATCGTACAGCCATCACATGCCGCATCAATAACCTGAACAATCTGCTTCGGCTTGTATTCATTGGCATCATTTGCCATCTTGCCCATGGCAAGACGTACTCTCTGCCGCAGTACTTCTCTTTCCTTGTAAACGCAGCAGCGGTATCTCTGTCCGCCAAGACTGACCAGGTTGTGTGCCATGGCATTGACACTTTCTTCCTTGAGATTTCCCTGGAAAGCTTCCTTCGCTACTTCTACCAGTACATCAAACTTGAACGCACTCGCGTCACTTGTCAGCATCGAAAACATAATATCTTTTATCTCCTTTATTGTTCCGTATTGGTGCGGAAATTGTGTTCATACTGAATTCCATACTCAACCCTGCGCAGTGTCTTTTCATCCACCAGCTGTTTCAGGATCTGTCTGGCAAATTCAATGGAAGCACCCATGCCGCGTCCGGTTATGATGTTTCCATCCGTTACGGCCAGCTCCATCTGATATTTCCCTTCATAGCTGTCATCACGGAATGAAGGGAAGCAGGTATATTTCTTTCCCTTCAGGATTCCCATGTGACCGAGAATGGAAGGTGCAGCACAGATGGCGCACATCAGCTTTCCCTCGTCCACATGTTTCCGGATTGACGCTTTGACTCTTTCATCTGCCTCGAGGTTCATCGTTCCCCGTTTTCCACCCGGCAGAATCAGAACGTCATAGGCAGCCGGATCCGTATCCTTCAGCGTACGATCCGCTATCATAGTCACACCATGGCTTGCCGTGACTTCATTTGTTTCATTAATCGTCACGGTATCAATATCAATCCCTGCTCTTCTCAGCATATCAACGGTTATCAGGGCTTCACAGTCCTCAAATCCGTCGGCCAGAAATATCAGACACTTCATTTCGTTCTCCTTGTGAAATTTTTGCCTATTCAAGTATAAATTAAAAGGAACTGGCAATCAATGCCAGTTCCCTTATCTTCATTCTGTATGTCCATTTCTCTGTCAGTGAGAGATGATTTTTACATGCCTTTTATTTCACGTTATTTCTTACTTTAATGGGATTTCCTGATGTTCATTTTTTCCCATTATTTGTTCGTTCGATCTCTTTTGAACTTTAGTTTTCACAGAAGTTCATTTTCGATTTGAACTACTCAAGGATTTTCATTTCGTTCTTTTTCTGAACTTTCATTTTCATTCCAGTTCATGATGATCTGAACTACTTTGTTATTCCACTCATTTACTGATGATTCTCATTCATCAGCTTCTTTTTTCAGGATCTCTTTTGCTTTCCTTCAGCTTTTTCACTGATTCTCTTTCAATGACCTTCTGCTGAACTTCTTCATCTGACTGGTGCCAATCTGACCGAGCTTCGCGTATCTTCTTTTCTGCATCCAGCTTTTTAACGATTCTTACGGGAATCATCTATGGAGATCTTACATCAGGTTTTGGCTGACAGTTACTTCTTTGGACATATCAGAATTGAATTCTGATCTGGTTTTTATTTGCAGGTTTTCAGTGCCTGCCTCCTTGAATACCTGGACTTCTCATGATTCTGCATGCCTCCTGTATTTTCACAATTGGTTGATGTTCAGCGTTTCTCTTTTTTCTTTTGGAGATCCGCTTTGTTTTTGTACTTTTATAATAGCGGAATCAGCCCCCATTACCAGTCTTGAAAACAAAATTTTTTTCAGTTACATTTACTTTGTTGGGGTCATTATTGCAGACCTCTTTTATTTTGCTTTTCTGCTTTTCCCAATAAGATAATGGATACCGCTGACCAGGATGGTGATAACGCTGCTCAGGATCAGCAGCAGACCGATCGGAATCATCCAGAAATGTTCTATCAGCGTACCGTTTTCTGCCACATAGCTCGTGCTGTTTTCAATTATCATCATAACCACACCCAGTGCCGCCAGAATCATTCCGATCAAGGCTGTTTTATAGCGGAACTTTACCTGAGTTGTCTCACGACCGTCTTCAATTAATTTTTCTGTCATCTGATTCATGTTTTCTCCTCCTAAGATAAGCCAGTCGAGAGTTACATGAAATGTCTGCGCAATCAGAATAATCATTTCAAGATCCGGCAGATTTTTATTATTCTCCCAATTTGATACTGCCTGACGCGTCACATGCAGCTTTTCTGCCAGCTGCGCCTGGGTCAGCTGTTCTTTCTGGCGGATCTGTCTGATCTGTTCACCGAATTCCATTACATCCTCCTTCCGGCAGTTTCCGTTTTACTTCAGATGCCGCTTTTCTACAAGAAAGCGGTACTTACCTGAATGGGCAAGTACTGCTTGACACGATAAATAAAGGCTTTTTTACACATCACAGATAAAAAGGCCGGCATCTTTTGTGATATGAAAACCATCCTGAATCCGGGATGTGACATAATCCTTGAACTCCCGGAAGTGATCCACAAGAAGGTGATTCTGGTTGCCATGGCAGGAGAGAATGTATGAGATCAGACATCCCGCATCTTCTGTCTCGATGGCATCTTCATACCGTCTCAGTTCTACAGAAGAGAAGAAAGGCTTCAGTTTTTCCTCTCCGTTTGCCAGGCCGAAAACCTCATACAGCGGTTCTTCACTCAAACGGATCTGTGGGTTGAAGTCCTGCACAAGCTGTCTGATTTCCTTCATATGTTCCCGGCTGTAAGTGGAGGCAAAAAGTTTTCCATCGGTTTTCAGAACGCGTCTGATTTCCTTCAGTGCCGCATCCAGGTCATCGCAATAGAACAGCACATGATTGGCAATGACCGCATCAAAGGTGTGGTCCGCGTAAGGGATAACAGCACAGTCGAACTGTTTTACTGTAAACCGGACATCATTTTTTGTGAGCCTTGCCGCATCTCTTAACATACCTTCACTCTTATCACTGAGCAGAATTGAAATATCTTCCGGAATCCTGTCTCTGTTCTTCTGCCACAGCGTTCCTATACCGCACCCGACTTCCAGCACTTTCATGCCGTTTTTCAGCTCCATCTGACGGAAGAGCCATGGGTACCAGCCTTCCGGATTAATCGAATAGTCATTATGAAGGCGGATGCGGGCACTTATGTTGGCATCATCCTCATACTGTGCTTTCAGGGCATTATCCATGGATGTGACATGCATGGCATCCAGCATATTGCTGTAATCAATCGGCTGATCCGAAGAAAGGGCAGTTATGGTCTCAGAAAGAGCGGAACTGACCTCCTTCATTTCCTCAATTCTTTCTTCCACCAGTTTTCGCTGAATACGCATGGATTCCACCAGCAGCTTGGGATCAGCAGAAGCGATGGTCATCTCTCTGATTTCATCCAGAGAAAAGCCGAGATACTTGAAAAGAAGAATCTGCTGCAGCTTGGCCAGATCCGCTTCGGTATAGTACCGGCGGCCATCATCACTGCGGCACGCAGGCTTCAGGAGATTCATCCGGTCATACCAGCGGATCGTACGCAGACTGACGTGTCCTTTGCGGGCAAATTCACCCGTGGAATAATACTTCTGCTTATCCATCATAATAGGCCGTCTTCAAGTGGCGGAAGTTATAAACCGCCCCGAACATCCGTGCATCAGAGTGAAACGTAGACTCCACAACTTCCGGTTCCCAGATCACATGATACGGCACACTGTCAAATCTTCTTCTGACAGCCTGCTTGATCATTTCAATAAAGGCAGGATCATCAATATTGCCGCCGATAACGACACGTGATGCATCCACCACACACTGGACGTTGTAAATATAGTCTGCCATCCAGTCGCAGTACTTTCTGACTCCTTTCAGCACAGCTTCATCATGCATCTGCAGCTTCATCATGATCCGGATGACATTCATATTGCCTGATCCGGTTTCTTCTTCCACACACTTTGCCAGAGAATTGATGGAATTTGTCTCGGCAAACATGCAGTAAGCACCGTCTCTTTCCTTATAGTCCCCGCGCATATAGGAAACTTCACCAGCCGCATAATGTGCGCCTTCCATCATCTGACCATGGTGAACTATTACCCCGCCGATACCGCCGCCCAGGATCAGCAGCATAATCCCGTTGTCAATTCCTTTCAAAGATCCGTACCCGATCTCTGCCATTCCAGCAGCTTTGGCATCATTGGCAATCACCGTGCGCATCCCGGTCAGCTGGCTCAGCTCTTCTCCATATGGTTCATTATGAACCCACCGGAAAACACCGCCGCTGTATGCCATGCCCTTAACCATATCAATCACACCAGGCATCGTAATGGACATACCTTCCACTCTGCCGCGGTATCCTTTTGCCAGCTCAATCAGCGGGGTGAAAAGCTGTTCCTTGTTCTCCATCCCTATGGTAATTCTGCCGCTGTCCAGAATATCAAGCTCTTTGCTCAACACACTATAGCGGATGGCACTATTATCTATATCCACACATAAATACTGTTTCATAGCCAGATTGACCTCAGCTCCTTCCAGTATAGCAAAAAAGACGCCCGAAGACGTCTTTCCATATGCTTACTTATTGTCCGCAGCCGCATCCAGCTTGGCTTCTGCTCTGTAATGTCTTCTTCTGTCGATTTCCGTCAGATACTTCTTGCGGATTCTGATATCTGTAGGCGTAATCTCAACCAGTTCATCATCATTGATGAACTCGATGGCACTTTCCAGTGTCAGCACACGCGGCGGTACAAGCTTCATGGCTTCATCGTGACCAGTGGAACGAATGGCTGTCATGACCTTGTTCTTGATCGGGTTGACACCCATGTCCTTATCCTTAGCAGAAACACCAATGATCATGCCTTCGTATACCGGTGTCTGGGCACCGATAAACAGCTGGCCTCTTTCCTGAATGTTCCACAGCGCATAAGTCATGGCACTTCCGGTAGCGGTAGAAATCAGTGCACCGTTTTCACGCTGCGGAATTTCACCCTTCCATGGTTCATAATCAGCCAGTCTCTGTACAATCGTACCTTCACCATGTGTCATATTGATGAAGTCGGAGCGGAAGCCGATCAGACCTCTGGTCGGAACCATATAAGTGATTCTTGTATATGTTCCGACTTCTTCCATGTCCTTGAGCATGCCCTTACGTACATTCAATGCACTGATGACAGAACCGGAATACTCTGTCGGCACATCAATGACAACTTCCTCAACAGGCTCACATGTTTCACCATTAATTTCCTTCAGGATAACCTGCGGTCTGGATACCGCAACTTCATAGCCTTCACGTCTCATCTGTTCAAGCAGAACTGTCAGATGCAGTTCACCGCGTCCGGATACTTTGAATGTATCCGTGGAATCAGTTTCTTCCACACGCAGACCTACATTGACTTCCAGTTCCTTCTCCAGACGTTCCTTGATGTTGCGGGAAGTCACATATTTACCAGACTGTCCGGCAAACGGAGAGTCATTGACCATGAAGTTCATGGACAGCGTCGGCTCTTCAATCTTGATGGCAGGCATCGGATCCGGAGCACCAGCCGGGCACAGCGTATCACCGATGTTGATATTGGGGATGCCGGAGATCATGCAGATTTCACCGCACTGGATCTCATCTACCGGAATACGGCTCAGTCCTTTGTAAACGAAGATCTGATTCGTCTTGCCCTGAGATGCTGAGCCGTTGGCATTGCAGACTTCATAGTTTGTAGCCGCCTTCAGCGTACCTTTATAAATACGGCCGATACCAAGTCTGCCGATATAATCATCGTAAGCCAGAGCACTGACCTGCATCTGTACCGGCTCATCCATCAGATTCGGATAAGGCTGTGTATGATGAATGATTGTCTCGAACAGAGGAACGATATCATTGTTTGTATCGTTCTCCCAGTCATAACGGACAATACCATCTCTTGCCACACCATAAAGAATCGGGAAGTCCAGCTGATCATCAGTCGCATTCAGCTCCAGGAACAGATCATAAACTTCATCAATAACCTCATTGGCACGAGCATCATTCTTATCCATCTTATTAATCAGGAGAATCGGACAGAGACCGATTTCAAGTGATTTCTGCAGAACGAAACGAGTCTGAGGCATCGGACCTTCTGCACTGTCTACCAGAAGAATAACCGTATCAACCGTCCTGATAATGCGCTCTACCTCAGATGAGAAGTCCGCATGCCCTGGTGTATCAACGATATTGATCTTATAGTCCTTATAGGTGACAGAACAGTTCTTGGAGTAGATGGTAATACCCCTTTCACGTTCCAGATCGTTGGAATCCATAATGCAGTCCACTACTTTTTCATTATCCTTGAAGACATGACTCTGCTTCAGGAATGCGTTAACCAGTGTGGACTTGCCGGCATCTACGTGGGCAATGACGGCAATATTGATAATCTTCTGATAATCCATCACAAGTTCTCCTTTCTTCGCTTAAATTCGGAAACGTTCCTATTATATTGACTTGACATCAATATTTCAACAGAATTGCACGTGATGAAAAAAACCGATGTTTCAGCAACACCGGTTTATGATCAGGAGCGAGTGAGCAGAATTGAACTGCCGTGTCCACCTTGGCAAGGTGGCGTTCTACCATTGAACTACACTCGCGTGTGCTCAGATATACTACCACAGGTTTTTTGCATTTGGCAATCTTTTTCTGAGCATTTCTGATTACTTACTTGAGGATGGTTCCAAGGATACGGTTGACTGTTTTACCGTCTGTCTTCCCCTTGTACTTTGCCATCATGGTCTTCATGATCGGGCCCTGGTTCTTACGGACCGGTTCCAGATTTGCTTCAGCCATGACTTCTTCAATTGCCTTTCTGACTTCTTCCTCACTCATCTGAGCCGGCAGATAGGATTCAATAATGGCAATTTTCTTTTTTGTTTCTTCAATCAGTTCTGGTCTGGAAGCAGGAATAGTCTCCAATGTCTCCTTTGTCTGCTTCAGTTCTTTCTGTACATAAGTCAGCTCTTCGTCCTTAGTCAGAGTCTTTCCGCTTTCCTTTTCTGCCAGAGCAATGGAAGAGATCAGCAGTGAGCATACGCCTTTCTTCACCGTATCTCTAGCCTTCATTGCCTGCATGTTATCTTTTCTGATCTGTGTCAATAATTCACCCATATCTTTTCCTTCTTTCTTAACCAGTAATCATTATATGCAATCAGAAGCAAATATAGAAAAAAATCCGAATCTTCCGATTCGGATTTTCAAGAGCGAGTGAGCAGAATTGAACTGCCGTGTCCACCTTGGCAAGGTGGCGTTCTACCATTGAACTACACTCGCAAATGGCGGTTCTGACGAGATTCGAACTCGCGATCTTCTCCGTGACAGGGAGACGAGATAAGCCACTACTCCACAGAACCAGTATGGCGAG
>ONOV01000239.1 GCA_900319505.1 uncultured Erysipelotrichaceae bacterium | reverse complement strand
TGATCCTGATGGCTCTGTTTGCCGTCTATATGATTGCCCAGTTCATTTACCGCCGTTCGATCCGTCCGACTGTAAAGATGATCCTGAGCTTTGTGATATGCCTGGCAGCCTGTGCCTGTATGACCTTCATCACCTGGAAGACAGAGTGCTTCCATACGGCTGATCACATCGCTCCGCGTGATCGCTATCTGCAGTTCACCTACTACGGCTCAATCAAAGAAAATGATGGAAACAATGTCTCTTTCAGTCTGCTGATTGACCGCAATGACAGTGATCAGAAAGAAGTTCTGGATCTGTTGAGCAGCTATACCGATGAAATAACGGATGCTTTCTATCATTCCTCTCAGTCACAGAGTGACTCCTATCACAATATGACCATCAATGCTTCAAACAAGAATGATGATGAAACGATGAGAACCGTATACAACTGCTTTGCCTGCGGCCGGCTGCTCAGCACGGATGAGCTGGAGAAGATCAGCCAGTATACCGATGTTACCGTTGATTACTATGATGAATCAGAAGATCTGCAGCAGGAAATCCCTCTGCGTCAGTTTCTCAAGGAGAATGAACATGAAAAAAGTTGAATTAGTACAGAATGCCTGTGCTGTTTCGGCCAATGGCAGAACCTCACATCTGACTCCGAAGGAATACGGCATTCTCTCATATCTGATGAATCATCCTGACAGAACCCACAGTGCCGAAGAGATCTATGCCAGCGTATGGAACGAAACACCATATGCCTGCAAGCCGATCATCTCTGTCCATGTGCGCCATATCCGGGAAAAGATTGAAACAGATCCCTCCCACCCCGCTCATATCGTCATGTTATGGGGACAGGGCTACCGGTACTTTGCCTGAAGTTTAAAAGGGTTCTCCACACGGAGAACCCTTTTACTGTTCCTGTCATTCCAGATTGCCATGGGCATCCAGAAGACCCTGATTATTCAATCCCAGTCTTTTCATCATCCGCATGACCATCGCATCACACGTCAGAAAGCTCAGCTGTTCGAAGCAGGAGCCGACCGGCTGGATGGAAGTATAATGCTCTTTCTTCTGCAGACGCGTTGTGCCCGGCAGAAGGATCATCTGGTCTGCCATGGCAGCCACATCTCCTTCCTTCTCCAGCGTGATTGTCACAACGTATGCGCCGACCGCCTTAGCCTTTCTGGCATACATCACCATGGATGATGTTCTTCCCGATCCGGAGATCACAAACAGTACATCGCCTTTTCGAATCGGCGGTACTGCCACATTGCCAACCCGGTATACCTGAAATCCCATATGCAGAAGCCGGATGGCAAAGCCATCCCCGGCATAGCCTGACCTTCCTGCGGCCGCCACAAAAATACGATGATCCCGATGGTCACAGAGAAAGTCCGCCATCGCATCCACCTGTTTCTCATCAACAAATGCAGCCATATTCTGCAGTTCATGCAGAATCAAATCCAATGTCTTATCCATGTACTGCCTTTCCAAGCAGTCTGGCTGCTTCGGCCGGATCTTGTGCATGGAGAATACCGCCGCCGACAATAATGATGAATGGATGCAGAGCTGTATAGGCATCAATGGTATCAGGATGAATGCCGCCTGCCACAGAAATCTCAGCCTTTGAAGCAGCTGCCTTCATGACCTTCAGATCATCCAGCGGTGTTCTTCCGGCTGCCTGCTGGTCCACACCAACGTGTACTGCCACACCCTGAACACCAAGTGTCTCACATACCTTAACTCTTTCGGCAAGATCCGGTACACAGATCATATCCGCCACAATTCTGCCATGGTATTTCTCACTTGCTCTGACACATCCTGCAATCGTTCTCTGATCTGTAATGCCAAGTACCGTCACATAATCCGCACCTGCTTCAAATGCTTCAGATGCTTCATATTCACCCGCATCCATAATCTTCAGATCCGCCAGTACTTCCTTTTCCGGGAAAGCCTGTTTCATTCTTCTGACCGCTTCCATGCCATACTGAATGGCCATCGGTGTTCCAACTTCAATAATATCAATATCCTTTCTGATCGATTCCACCAGTCTGAGGGCATCCTCCAGGCTGATATCATCCAGTGCAATCTGTAATTTCATCTTTCTGCCTCCTTACACTGTAAGGATAGAAAAAAAGAATCCTGCTGTAATCTTGCGATTGCTTGGGATTCATGAATCAGGGGTGAGAATTCTGACGCTTTTGCTCATAGAAGCGTATATATCAGGATTGATATGATGATCTGTGATAATGGCATCTATCTGTCCATACTCCACTATGACATGGACACCTGTATCCAGAAATTTATGGGAATCAGCCAGAACATATACCATATCACTCTGTTTAACCATTGCCCTTTTGGCAGAAAGCGCCTCATAGGAATGCGATGAAGGTACGCTCATGTGCAGTAAGCCGGCAGTGCCGAGAAAACACACATCCGCATGGATGGAAGAGAGAAACTGCACCGCCCATTCTCCCATCAGGGGATCCGTCTTTTGTTCTCTTTCTGCCTGGCAGAACAAACACATGATGCAGATCGCCATCCAGCTGTTCAGCCGCTTTCAGGGATGTGGTGAAAATATCCATAGACGGCATTGTGTTGAGATAGGGAATACATGCCTCACAGGTTGTACCGCTGTCCAGGATGAGGGAATGGAAAGAATGAATCAGACTGCATGCATATCTTGCTGTTTCATCCTTGTATTCCTGGTAGTCATTGCACAGATCACGATCTGGCTCTATCCCGCTCATCGCCAGTACAGCACCGCCGTATTCTTTCTGGACAACGCCCTTCTCTTCCAGAAAAAACAGGTCCTTTCGGATGGTTTCCATACTGACATGAAACGCATCCGCCAGTTCATGATCATTCACACTGCCTTCTTTCAGCAGCTTTTCAACAATCAGCTGCTGTCTTTTCTTCGCAGATAATCTCATAACGTGATCATATCAGCTTGAGACAGCGGAAACAATCCAGGATTATGCACAAAGCCATAAGAAAAGCATCAGCCCTGAACGGCAGCAGTGCGGCTGATGCTGTGAAATCGTATCTGTTTTTTACAATCCCAGGAAGTTCACTAACATGATCCAGGCCAGACTGTAATAAGTCACAACACCGACAAGATCGGTGATTGTTGTAATGAGCGGTCCGGACGCAACGGCAGGGTCAACGCCGATCTTCTCAAAGAGCATCGGCACAACCGTACCGACAAGTGAAGAGATCACCATGGCAATGACCAGCGACAGGCCGATGCAGAAGGAAATCGCAAAGGCTGTCGGTGCTGCAAGATGCTTGGCAATCATGATATAGACACCGACACCGCCAGTTGCCAGTAAACCGAGAATCAGGCCGTTGAAGAAGCCGGCTGACATTTCCTTGCGGACAAGTTTCATTTTCATCTTGCCGGTCAGATTCTCATCCATCAATACACGGATGGTAACGGCAAGCGACTGGGTACCGACGTTACCTGACATATCAAGGATCATGGACTGGAAAGCCATGATGATGGTCAGTTTCTCTACAACATGTTCAAACGCCCCGACAACAGAAGATACGATCAAGCCAAGGAATAACAGCAGGATGAGCCACGGCAGTCTCTTTTTAATTGACTGCTTCAATGGTTCATTCAGATCTTCTTCTGCGGTTAAACCAGCTAACTTGGCATAATCTTCTCCCATTTCCTCATCAACCAGTTCAGTGAGGTTCTGGGATGTGATGACACCCAGGATACGGTTGTTATTATCCAGTACCGGGATGAAATCCTCGGAATAATCCTTCAGTCTTTCAATACAGTCATCGATTTCCTCATGT
>ONOV01000035.1 GCA_900319505.1 uncultured Erysipelotrichaceae bacterium | reverse complement strand
TGTGTTTCATATGAAAGGGGGAATCAAGTATGGGAACACTAGTCAGTGCTGACAATACCTGGGTATTGATGGCAATCATGTTCGGCGCGGTTGCGCTGACGATCTTTCTGGAACAGAAATATGCCTGGGCATCCAAGATTTCCGGGGCAATTATCGCCCTCATTATTGCCTTACTGCTGACCAACCTCCATGTCATCCCGGCCAGTGCGCCAGTCTATGATGATGTGGTCTGGGGCTATGCGGTACCGATGGCCATTCCATTACTGCTGCTGCAGAGTGATCTGAAGAAGATCCGCCATGAAACCGGACCGATGCTGGTGATCTTTCTGATCGGTGCATTAGGTACGGTGGTCGGCGCACTGCTTGGCTATTTCCTTTTGAAGGATCTGGTGAAGGGACTTGCCGGAGTGGCAGCCATGATGACCGGCTCCTATACCGGCGGCGGGGTCAACTTCACGGCATTGGCAGATGCGTTCCATGTGGATGATACACTGATCTCAGCGGCTACGGTTGCGGATAATCTCAACATGGCGATCTATTTCATGGTGCTGCTCGGTTTTGCCGGCAATGCCTGGTTCCGCAGACATTACAGGCATCCTCATATCGATGCCTTTGAAGCGGGAGAACACAGTGATACGGAGACTCATGCCAAGGAATACTGGAAGAGAAAGGATATTTCGCTCAAGGATATTGCCTACTGCTTTGCCTACAGTGTCATTGTTGTTGCCATTGCCAAGGCGATCGGCGGTGCATTGTCCAGTGTCATCCCGACGGGAAACTGGTTTCTGAATATGCTTAATACCTTCTTCGGTTCCCAGTATGTCTGGATTACCACAATTGCGATGCTGTTTGCGACCTTCTGTCCAAAGCAGGCCGAAAGCATGCATGGGGCACAGGAAATCGGCACATGGCTGATTTATCTCTTCTACTTTGTCATCGGTGTTCCCGCCAGCATTTCTCTGATCATCCGCAATGCGCCGTTATTACTGGTGTTCTGTCTGATCATGGTGGTTGTGAATATGCTGTTCTGCTTTATCGGTGGAAAGCTGCTGAACTATCCGCTGGAAGATATCATCATCGCTTCCAATGCCAATATTGGCGGCCCGACGACCGCTGCCGGCATGGCCATTTCACAGGGCTGGTATAGGCTGGTCGGACCGGCCATGTTAATCGGAACATTCGGCTATGTCATCGGTACATACCTGGGTATTATCGTAGGGAGTCTATTAGGAGCCTGACATGCTTTCATACAGAAATAAAGCGATTGAAAAGGCAGAACTGAAGGAAGAATGTGCACCTTCCTTTGTATCTGAACCTTTCGTTCAGGTTACAGATTCAGAAAAAATACGCATTGAGATGATGTATCCGATTCTCGGTATGGAGAACGGAGAAAAGAACTGTTATATGCGTAAAAGTGTCTATGCCATGCTGGAAAGAGCAGCTGAACTGCTGGATCCAGGCTATCGGTTTGTGATCTGGGATGCGTGGCGGCCATTTGCCCTGCAGAAGGAACTGTTTGTCAAATACCGTATCGGGATTATCAGAGACTTTCATCTTGAAAATATGGATGAGAAAGAACAGGTGAAGTTCATTTCCCGATTTGTGGCGGATCCGGTTCGAAATAAAGTAATACCGCCTGCCCATACTACCGGCGGGGCATTGGATCTGACCCTGGAAAAAGATGGAAAGAAGCTCGACTTCGGGACCGGTTTTGATGCTTTTACAGACAAGACGGAAACCGTCTGGTATGAGAGTCATGATGAGAGTACGCTCATCCGGGACAATCGAAGGATGCTGTACCATGTCATGATCAAAGCAGGTTTTACCAACCTGTCATCAGAGTGGTGGCACTATGAATATGGGGATCGCAACTGGTCGATGGTTGCAGGAAAACCGGCATTGTATCAGGGTGTATGGACTAAGGAAGAATTCCTGAAATGAGAAGGCAGTGACTCTGTCTTCTTTTCTCTTCTGAATGAATTTAGACACGCTGCGATATGTTTCTCAAGACTAGAAATTAACCACAATGATGTTTCGGCAGCGATCGGCCGGGTATGGCAGCAGGATGAAATTGCATCCTTTGTGCTCCTGTTCAAAGAGGCGAATGCCCGCATGTATGATAACAGGCAGAAGATGCATCTGACTTCGGCAGGCTGATCATCTGCTTTTCTTGTATCTGCCTGTGATAAGCCATTTATCATATTATATAAGTAGGAATATAATGGGAGCACAGTCAATCAGAAAGAAGGCGGGATGAATATGAATTTCTATGTAAAGACGGATGTACTGGGCAGAGGTGTGAAGATCCTGTTTGCTGTGATGGAAGGAATTGATAATACCCGGGTATCAGAGGAATGGAATGCATATCGTAACCAGAAGATACATGAACTGTATGAGCAGTATAAGGATATGGACGTGCATGCGGATCCGATTCTGGAGGGATTCAATATTCTTCATGATAAGACAGGTGTCAAAAGAAGAAAGAATATTCCGGCAAGTGAGAATTTGATCAGGTTGTTAGTAAAGCATCAGGGCATGTCATATATTAATCTGGCTGTGGATATCTATAATCTGATTTCATTGGAAAGCAGGCTTGCCTTAGGGGCCCATAACATGGATAAGGCTGATGGCAATGTTACGCTGCGCTTTACGGATGGTACGGAGCGTTTTGTGCCGATCGGACTGAATGAACCGATCCCGGTCAGGCCGCATGAATACAGCTATTGCGATGATGCCAATGAGGTATTATGCCGGCTTGAGATCCGTCAGGTGGAAAAGACAAAGGTTGATGAAGCAGCGAAGAATGTTTTCTACATCGTGCAGGGCAATGAGGCAGTGGATGATTCGCTGTTAAAGGAAACAGCGCAGAAGATCATTGATACAACCGCAAAATACTGCGGCGGCAG
>ONOV01000013.1 GCA_900319505.1 uncultured Erysipelotrichaceae bacterium | reverse complement strand
TTTGGCAACTCACTATGATAACCGCCCTCTCACTGGCAGACCTCCACTTACCTGCTGCGGCAGATAAGCGAGTCAGCTGTATCAGGGTAAGTTGGAGTGCATGACTGCACATTCTATGTGCAGCTGTGTTCCTTCAAGCCTGCGGCTTCAGCCGCGGTAGTTGACAAAATCTCAGGGAGGCTTGATGAAAAAGAAAAGATTGTCTGTGATTCTGCCGATTCTGCTGATATTGATCGGTTATTACATTCTGATGTTTCCAATTGTATCAAATCTTCTGAACAGCATATTCAACCTGAATTCAATCTCCAACTACTCTGCTGCTCTGTCCGGCTATACGGATGATGAGCTGGATAAGATGCTGGAGAACTGCCGGAAGTACAATGAACAGCTGGCCGAATATCAGAAAACCCATGAGTTCCACTATCAGGGATCATCAGCGACAGACGATACATATAAGAATCTGCCGATGAGCGGAGATATCGGATCACTGGAAATTCCAAAGATCAATGTTGATGTAGTGATCAGCCACGGCACAAAAGACAATGAGCTGAGAAGCGGGGCGGGACATCTTTACGGCACAAGTTTTCCTATTGATGGAGAAAGCGTGCATGCGGTGATAGCAGCGCATTCTGCACTGTCTACCGCCGAATTGTTCACGCATCTGAACAAGCTTGAAAAGGGTGATAAGTTCTACGTCACCGTACTCGATAAGAAGTATGAGTACAAAGTCGATCAGATTACCGTATGTCTGCCGGAAGAGGACTATGAATACGAACAGATTATTGAAGGCAGGAACTACGTCACCTTATATACATGCACACCGTATGGCGTTAACGACCATCGCCTGCTTGTAAGAGGTGAGTTTGCCGGATCAGTAGAGACAGCTGATCTGAGTAATGGAAATACGATGTATCAAGTTGGAAGAATTATCTGGGCGAGTGTGAAGTTTGCATTAGTCATTCTCGGCCCGTTCATAACCGCAGTGACATACGGAATTGTTACAGACAAGAGAAGGAGGAAGAAGAAATGCTGAAACGTAAGGTGATAGCCGCATTGACAGCCGGAATGATGATATTCAGTGAAACAGGCATTGTTCCGATTCATGCGGATGATGAAGCGCCGACAGCTTCACCGGCAGGCACGGATTCCGGCAGTGTAGTTGTTTCAACTCCAAGTCCCGATTCGAATGAGACAACAGTGACGGTAGAAAATTCTGACGGAACTGAAGCAGAATCACAGGACGATAGCGGAAAACAGGCTGAATCTGCTGAAAGCAGTGCAAATACAGAAGAAACTACAGATTCCAGTGAATCGGATTCATCAAATGAAGCAGACGAACTGGATGACACAACAGTTAATGATCCGGACAGTAAGGAATATAAGGAACTCCGTAATGAATTTCTGGATAAGGCAATGTCCAAAATCCAGGAAGAAGCATCCGACAGCCCGCATATCAACTTCACGGTTGTTGGTGACGGATATCTGGATATTACCGCACCGGATGGATCAGAAGCACAGTACAGAGCCACGGATTCCACATTGGTAAGCAATCCGAATAATGCTGAGAGTCCACAGGCATATGTTGCACAGGATAACACCCTGACGTATACGCTGTACGGTGATGAAAGTGCTGAATACAGAATCAAGGCTGTAAGTGATGAAGGTCAGTCTGTTCAGACATACATTCTTCAGTCAATCACAGGCGATGGTACAAGCGACAGCACGGATTTCACAAAGACCAGCAATGCAAATGAGGATGGATCACAGACGGTGACAATGAAGAGCGGAATGGTTCAGAATGTCATTCTGGTTTTCACACAGGCTGAAGACAAGACCATCAACAGCGTTCTTGATGAACTTGCCAGCAGGGGAATCTCAATATCATCGGAATTTGCAAATCAGTTGAGAAAGACAAGCCTGAAGGATACGGTCAGAAATTCATTCAGAACAAACCATGGCCCGAAGGTATCAAATTCTCTGACTGCACTTTCCGGCAGTGGTACGATCACTCTGACATATCCGGCATTATACATAAGAGGACACGTAGGCGATCCGATCTGGCCGACCCACTTCACGATATATAAAACCGGCGGTACGGATTCGAATTTCTCACAGCTGATGAATTTATCAACATCACCTGTACTGGCACATTGTGTTGAACCTGGTATTCCTTCACCGGCACCGGGCACATACAGCATGACGTGGAACGCTGTAGACAATGGCGATGGTACATATACCGTTTACTACGTCATACATTCTGATGTGCCGTGCAGTACGTTAGGCGGCGTATGGAGTAGATGGGGCGGACACACACAGCGGTTTGAAGGCAGTTTCAAAACATCAAAACTCGTACATAATGTGGCTTTTACATTTAAGAAGACATGTGCTGATACCCTGACGCTTCAGCAGTATCCAAATGATTACAGTCTGGCTGGGGCTGTTTACGATGTCTACACCAGTATTGACAGAACAGGATATCTCGGCAGTATCACAACAAACCGCGATGGAAACGCTTCTGCAACGTTTAAGAATTTAAGCTACACTGTCGGAACACTTTACTGCTATGAAAGAACAGCACCTAAGAATTATCAGCTTAATCCTAATGTAGTTGCTGTTACAGTCAGTGGTGACAAGGCATCCGGATCACAGTCTGAAAGCACCAGCCATGGAAACATGTGTATCCGGAAGGTGGATCAGCACGGCAATCCGGTCGCAAACGCACAGCTGACAATCTACAGCAATAATGGCAATGCATTTAAAACAGTGACCACAGGTGCAGACGGCGCTGCGTCAATCAGTGATGTTCCAGCCGGCAAATATACGGTAAAGGAAACAGGCGTTCCGAATGGCTACTATCCAAGCAGTACCGCATCACTGGAACTGAAGCCAAGCGATATTGAAAGCAATAAGACAATCAGTGTCGAAATGACTGATCCAGAAATCATCTATCTCATTCGTAAATATGACAGGGAAGATGCCAGTAAGACAGTTCCGGGGTGCACAATGGAGCTGTTCCGTCAGAGCGACAACGTTCCGATTGAGCAGTGGGTCACTGACGCAAACAATGAATGGCACAAGCTTGGCACCGGCACAATGATGAACGGCTGGGATGGCAGACTTGTTTACGGACAGTCATATTATGTGCTGGAAACAGGCGTACCGGACGGATATGATCTGTCCAACAGTGAACAGGACAAAGTCTCATTCACAATCAATTCCACGGCTGGTCAGAAAGAATATACGCTGAACGGCGTGAAGGAAAAAGGAATCGGGCTGGAATACGGAAACAGAAAACTGAAGTATGAAGTCCAGAAACTCGATAAGTTAACCGGAAAAGCTTTATCCGGCATTACGCTTCAGCTGAAGGACAAGAACGGAAAAGTGCTGGATGAATGGAAGACAGATGGCAAACCGCATCAGATTGAATACAAGAGACTGCACTACGGCAATACCTATTACATTCATGAAGCAAAGACGATTCCGGGCTACTACTACATGGAGCGCGATGTAGAATTCACAGCCGATAACACCGGCGGTGTATGGCATGACATCAACTGCTACGATTTTCAAATCAGATACAATGTACGGAAAGTCAACAAGGAGAACAGAGGTCTGGTTGCAAATGCTGAAATGGCTTTATACGATTCAAACGGCAAAAAACTATATACATGGACAACCGCCAATAACAAGGGACAGGACATTCCAATTCAGTATCTTGAAGCAGGGAAGAGCTATCTGATCAAAGAGCTGAACGCGCCGGACGGCTATTACCTCAACGCGGATCCGCTTCAGATCAAGGTGGCTGAAACATCCGCGACAGAGGTTGAAAAAGGCATCGTCTATGAAGAAATGACAGATGCGCCGATTCTTGTGCAGGCCGGTAAATACGGTAAGACATCCAAGGATGAACCGGCAAAAATGGTGGCTGGTGCGACACTGGCGATCTATGAAAAGAACAGCAGCGGCAAGCTGGTGCAGGTCGGCAGCAATTTCACCTCTGTTGAAGGCTATACAACGCTGCCGAACACATACTTCAAGAGCGGGCACACCTACTATCTGAAAGAAGTTGCTTCACCGGCTGGATATTATTACTTCCTTCCGGAAGGCAGCGATGGCAATCTTGTTGAATTCAAGATTCCGGATACCCAGCAGGATATGGAGAAGAATCCAGACACCAAGCTGGCAGTCAAGGTAAGCGGCATCGACTATCCGATCAAGTATCAGGTTCTGAAGGTTGACGGTGATGGAAATCCTGTTGAAGGCGTGCATCTTGCGCTGTACGACGGCAGTACAGAACTGGAGGAATGGATCTCCAGCAAAAAGCCGTATGTGATCACAAGATCGCTCACGGCAGGTCATCACTACATTATCAAGGAACTGTCCGGCAAGGCCGGCTACTTCAAGGCTGATGAAATCAGCTTTGATGTACCAGAATATCCGACCAGCAAGGAAGACATCAACAAGGTCAAGTCACTCCAGTTCGTTACCGAACACGTTGTGAACGAGCGGATCGACGTCAAGCTGAAGAAGACGGATGAAAACGGAAACCTGTTTACAACAAATTCCAGCGGTCAGTACGCGGCATTCGAAATCTACAACGCCAACGGCACGAAGAACAATCTGGACGACGACGTACTCGTTTATAAAGCCGACGAGCTGAGGACGGATGCCTCCGACTACCAGGCGAAGGGATACTTTGACATCGGCGGCAGGCTGAGTGTCGGCACAACATACCGGATTCACGAAGCCGTTGTTCCTGACGGATACAGTGTGGCTGCTGATCAGTTCATCACAATTTCCAGTAAAAAGCAGAATCATGCGGTATTCACAATGAAGGATGCCAGCCTGCATGTGCGCGTCACAAAGGTTGACGCAGACGGAAAGGTTCTGAAGTCCTACACGGATCAGGAAGGGAATACCCAGCCGTTCACATTCGATGTCTACAACACTCTCGACAATTCAAAGGTATTATCCTTTGACACAAGCGACAGCGAATATGCATCGAAGGGCTATATCGACATCGGCAGCAAGATGAAGTTCGGTGTGACGTATAAAATCGTCGAAAGCAGCTATCCGGTCGGCTACTACAAGTCACAGGATGGATACTTTACACTGGCAAATGACGATATCGGCAAGGTCAAACTCGTTACGATGAAGGACCCGCCGATTAAGGTCAAGTTCCGCAAGGAAGACACAAGCTTCAATTCTCTGATGGACAAGTCATTCAAGTTTCAGGTGGTTGACAAAGCTACAGGCAAGTCCGTTCACGAGATTGATACGGCTGCGGATAAGCAGGACGCAAAGGGGTTCATCCACTTCGGCAGCAGTCTGCAGGAAGGCCACACATATCAGATTGTAGAAACAGACTGGCCGGTCGGCTATTCCAAGGCATCACCGGTTGAATTCACAGTTCCTACGTACTATCAGGCCAGCTGAGCAGGGGGGTAACAGAAAATGAGAAAGAAAGAGAATACAAGAAAGAAACAGGTATTTGCTCTGAGCGCGGCATTCATGCTCATGGTATCCGCTCTTGTCGGTTCTTCCTACCTTGCCAACAGGCGTACCGAAGAGGCCGCCAAGGCCAGAGAGAAGACACTGAACGCACTGTCTGCAGATACAGGCTCGGAAGATCACAGCTACAGTGACGCCGATACCTCATTCGCGGATCAGGTCAGGTCAATCAACACGCCGAACAACAGTCTTGTAGTTATGGCGACTGGTGAACCTATCGGCAATGATTACGGCGAAGTTATCGGCAGTGTCACTTCCGGCAATCTGACGCTGGCAGTATTCTCGGATGACAATACCGCAAAAACCGCGACCGAAAAGCTGAATGAAAGCAGCATCTCGTCTGCGGTCGATGGAAATGTATTCAGCATCATGGATGACGGCACCAGCGAAACCGCCGAACCTGTCTCAACGGCAGATCCGGCGGCATCTGCGGATGCTTCTTCTGAAACATCGAGCAATCTCATCGGCAGGACAAATGTTCCGGTTGTTGCTCTGATCGATACCGGTGACAATACTGCGGACAGATCCGTCAACTTCACTTCTGAATCGGATGAAGATGAAAACGGACATGGCACGCGGATGGATCAGCTGATCCGTAACGCGGCTGGCGGAAATGTCCGCATCCTGTCGCTGAAGGCACTCAAAAAAGACGGCACCGGCTCACTGTCAGATGTTGCAGCGGCCATGCAGTATGCCATCAACAGCGGTGCTGACATTATCAACATGTCGATTGCTTCGACTGCGGACGGACACAGCTCTGCTGTTTTAGGATCGCTTACGGCGCGTGCCTATGAAATGAACATCAAAATCGTCGCGGCCGCAGGCAACAGCAGTTCATCAACGGCAGGCTTTCTGCCGGCGGGGTTGAGCGGTGTAATCGCCGTCGGCGCTGCAGATGAAAACGGAAGGATTTCCAGCCTGTCCAACTACGGCGACGGAACCGTCTACATCAAAGGCACGAAGTACACATCCGATGCCGCTGCAACATTCGCCGGCTATCTTGCCGATAAGGATGAAGTCGCGCTTGCCGACAGGGATGACATCCTCACTGAAGTCACAGGCATTGATTCAAATGGGAAAGGTTCTGATAAGAAGCAGTCCGGCAAGGATTTCAACGTGCAGGCTTCTTCCCAGAATTTGACAGTCCACATTCAGTACTGGAACCGCACAGTCAATTCATATCTGGACAGCAGCGATGTTGCCGAAATCGGCGTTGTCACAATGGATGACAACATCTGCCACTACTTTACTTCAACCTGGTCCCACAACTTCGGTTCACGGTCAGACCATAACAACGCCGTTGTCAACTCCATCAGAACGTTCAACGGCTGGGTGTTTGAAAATATTCAGTTCACCGGCACAGACCGCAACTATGTCAATTCGACCTATCACGGCGACGCCTATTTGGCATCTGATACAGGAACCGGATCAGTACCAGGAAGTTCGGCCGTCGACTGGATCCATTTCCGTGAATCCACGGCGACTGTGTATCTTGACGGTGGAAGTACAACCTCGACCGGCATCACAGACGGTCAGAAGCTGTATTCCGGCGGACGCGATAAGACGAAGGACTTCGGTACACCGACAAGGGCCGGATACACCTTCACCGGATGGAACATCACCGCAAATTATGCGGGTGCATCCTTCAGGGGCACAGTGTTTACGTTCGGAACTTCAGATGCAGAAGTACACGCAACGTGGTCTCCGAACAAGACGGCTGTCACGCTTGATGCGGCCGGCGGTACAATCAACGGCAATTCAACGCTCTACTTCCCTTCAAGCGGTTCAAATCCGTCATTTGAGTACATGTCGCAGAACTGGTCCTCACTGACCGGCAAAGCAATGGTCAAGAGCGGCAGCAAGTTCCTCGGCTTCTATGATGCAAGTGGAAACCAGGTATATGATTCAGACATGAAGGCCGTCGTCGGTACATACTGGAACAGCGAGAAACGCTGGATTTATCAAAATGGCGGGTCACTGACGCTGTACGCGCACTGGAAATCGAATGTGCGTACATTCGATGTCAATGTGGCCCTGCATACAAAGGGCGGTGATGTACCCGAATACTTGTTTGGCATCAACACTGTCAATAATACGAAACTTGTAACTTTCGAGACCTGGATTCTGCACCGCGATGACAACAACACCTGGGTGAATGTGACTTCAAATCCGTCAGATTACTGCGGCGCTGATGCGCATATAGGTGATCTTGTTGAGCTGTACAACATCAAGGTCCAGCCCGGCTATACGTGGAATGGCGGTGCGCCAAGCATACACGGCATCAATGGAACGCCCACTCGCGTCAATGACACAACAGTTGACACGGTTATTGAAAACGGAACAGATAAGGTACAGGTTTATTTGGATCTGAAGCCGCTGACGTACAATGTCCATTTCGATATCAACAGCAAAAAGGACGGCGGGAATACGCCGAACTATGATCAGGTCGTCCTTGCCAAAGGCTCGATGGCTGACCAGAGCTTCGAGTACGGCGTATCCAGCAATCTGAACGATTGCGGATATACATGGGAAGGCCATACATTCGCCGGGTGGAACACCAAGGCGGATGGCACCGGAACATGGTATGGCAACAAAGCCGCCGTCGCAGGCATTATTACGCCAACAACCAACGGCCAGACAACAACGCTGTATGCACAGTGGACGAGGAATAACTCTACGGTGTCGATTGATGCAAATGGTGGAACTTATTCCGGCAAGACTCCCGTAACTCAGCTTTGGGGTACATCGCTGACAGTCAGTGATCCTAAACCGAAGAACGAAACTGCGGTGATCAACTACGACTATACTGATAACGGTTATTTCTCCGGCGTAACATGGTCTGATGATCAGACGGCTGGTGTAACATCATCTGCTGTTTCCAGCAATCAGGACAGTGTCGGTCTTGTTTTCAGCAAGTGGCAGGTCATGACGAAAGATAAATCAACGGATGTGCCGGATGGAAACGGGTCATGGGGATTCATAGTTAACGGAAACAACTATATCTTCGGTGCTTACAATGCGGTTCTGCAGGCAAGATACTATTATCAGACAGTTGTACTTCCGACACCAAAGAAGGATGGCTACACATTCATTGGATGGTACACGGATGAAAACTGGAAGACGAAAGCTGGAAATGCCGGTGACCGCTACAGTCCTAAAAAGAACATCACACTTTACGCAAGATTCAGACCGGACAGCTACAAGTACAGTGATGAAGTTGAAGTTACAATGCAGGACCCGCCGAGTGACAAGGATGAAGCGTATGTAAAGATCAAGAAGACGGATAAGAACGGCAACGTTCTGACAAAGGTCAATGATACAGACTTCGTTATCGGCATCTCTTCCGGATCCGTATGGACAGAATCAAACAAGGTTCTGGAGTTAAGGACAGGAACCGGTGTGTTCGACACAAGCGGAAAACAGCTCATTGGATTCGATGACGCAAAGCACGACAAGACGCTCGGCTGGTGGGATGTTACAGACCTGCTGGAAGTCGGGAAGACGTACACAGCGCACGAAATTTCAGCACCTGCCGGATATACGCTGGACAGTGACAAGACGTTCACCGTCACCGCAAACAGCACAACCCTCGCAGCCGCAAAGAAGGCATACGAGCAGGCTGAAGCGGCACTGAAGCGTGTAACCGGAAGCAGCGCTTCGGATGCGACACGCAATCTGACCGCGGCGCAGGACGCATATAACAAAGCAAAAGCGGCGTATGATGAAGCCAGAACGGAAAGAATCACGATTCAGTTCAAGGATTCATGTATTATTATTCCACCAGAATCAAAGCCAAAAAAGACAGCACCAGACAAAACTGAGCTTGGACTAGTCAGATTCACATTGATTGATAAAACTGATGGCAACAAGACCGTTTATACATTTAAAACAGGAAGAGATGGAAAACTTCCTATTGATATGTATAGCCACCTTGTTGCCGGTCATCAAATGGAAATAAAGGAAACAGCATTTGCCGGATTCAAAGCCGTAGATATCGAATTCTATGTGCCAACAAATGGTGATCTGAAAAATGCGATTCCTGCCAACATCATTGATGATGCACATACGGTAAAACTGAAGCTGAAAAAGGTTGACCCGGATGGCAATGCATTATCCGGTGCGGAGTTTAAGCTCTACAGTAAGGATGAAAACGGCAATTACAGGGAATGCAGACATAACAGTGCAGGCTTGTTCCTTCTGCCGAATGATGATCCTGACAGTGAGTATGCAAAAGGAACTGCATATACAGCAGTAACAGGCAATGACGGTATTGCATCATTTGAGAAAATCAATACTCGTGCATTCTCAACCGGGCCTGAATCAACAGCGGATTCTCAGTCCTACTACATCAAAGAAACAAAAGCCCCGGATGGCTATAGTCTTATGGCTGACTACATCAAGGTAACAATCCCTGATGAAGACAAGGCAACGGTTACCTATGAAGTAACCGTGAATGAATCAAAGGCAACCATGATTTCACTGCAGGCCGGCGGAAAGGGAACGAAGATGTATATTCTGATTGGCAGTGCAATGATTGCAGCTGCGGGCGTGTATCTGACGATGCATAGAAAGATGCAGAAAAACTAGGATCAGAAAAAAAAGTGCGGAAAGAAATTCCGCGCTTTTTGTAGATGTAGCAAGGAAACACGGCTTTTTAAAGCCGTGATGAATTGCAACGACACTAAAATGCGGTAAACCGCATTGTCAACTTATAGAAATAGAAAGGAGGGTCAGGTATGCCAACAATAAAGAAAGGCTTTGTTATTCGTCTCTATCCAAATCAGGAACAGTTACAGCAGATTCGCAAAACAGTTGGATGTTCAAGGTGGCTATATAACCAGACTTTGGCAATGAATAATAGCCGAAAAGAGCTAAATCAGAATGTCATTCTTCTTTTCGGTAGAAAGCTGAACTACACTCTGCCTTATTTGAAAGAAGAATATCCGTGGCTGAAAGAGATTGATTCCACTGCTCTGACGGGCACAATCGACAATATCAGTAACGCCTACAAACGCTGGTTGTCTGGTGAGGGCAGGAAACCGAAATTCAAAAAGAAGAGTGCTTATCAGCAGAGTTACATTTCCAAGTGTGTCAACAACAACATCGTGCTGATTGACGCAAATCACATTAAACTGCCAAAGCTTGGTGTGGTTCGTTTTAAGGCTGGAAAACTGCCGCATGGCCGCATCTGTTCTGTTACGGTAAACATGAAGTCAAGCGGCAAAGTATGTGCATCTGTACTGTGCGAATACGACGAGATTGAATTGCCAAAAACAGGTAAGAAGATCGGCGTCGATCTTGGACTGAAAGATCTTGCCATTCTTTCAGACGGCACAAAGTATGAAATGCCCAGATGGGACAAGGGATCTGCGTCCAGACTGCATTATTGGCAGAGAATTGCGTCCAGACGGCTTGTGAGAGCCAAAGAAGCCATGAAGGAAGACGATTCTCTGCATCTGACAGATTTCAAAAACTACCAGAGAGCAAGACAGATGGTTGCAAAGATCTATGAGTATGTAGCAAATCAGAGACGGGATTATCTGGAAAAGCTGTCTACCGTATTGGTCACCAGATATGACGTCATTGTTGTCGAGAATCTGAAAGTCAGCAAAATGATGCACAATCACAAGCTTGCAGGCGCAATCAGCAATGCGAGCTGGGGCACGTTTGTTCAGATGCTTGCATACAAATGTGCCTTCTATGGCAAAGAGCTTATTACGGTCAATCCCGCCTATACGAGCCAAGTATGCTCTGAATGCGGATGCACTAATAACCGTCTTGGCTACAATGCCTATGGATGGCTAAAAGTTCGTGAGTGGACGTGCCCGACATGCGGAGCCCATCACGATCGTGATGTTAACGCAGCCATCAACATTCTCAATGCAGGAATGATAGCGGCATAAAGCTGCAATATAAAAAAGGGCTGGAACAGCCCTTGGTAATATAGCATGACCCAACGGAGGTCGTATCACAAGATCGTGCGGTCAGCGTTCCCAGAAGCTCGGCTCTTTAGAGACGAGTAGTTCACCTTTATGGCGTATCAGAAAAAATTCGTGGAAATGACTTCCACGGATTTTTTTGACTGCCCGGAGGAGAGATTTCAGGAAGATAGCGTATATTCAGGCATTTATACGGTATCTTCAGCGATAATGTATTTTTCGGTTAGTCAGAAATTGGCAGAAGGCCGGAAATGGCACACAGTAGTGCATTCAGCATATTCCAGCAGTCAAAAAAACTGTTCTTACTGCAGCAGATGGAATAGAATGGAAACGGCGGTGTTAGGGACGCATGTCGTCGGCGATTTTGGTACCGGTACGTCGGCTGACACGTCGGTGCGTCCAAAACTATATAAGCATATGTATTGATTCTATGATTAAGTCGTACGGAAGGAGCTTCCGTGCGGCTCTTTTCGTTCTAGAAAGAGAGGCAGCCTTATGAACGAAACAAAGGTGCCCATGGAATCAAAAATTCTGCAGGTAGCGCGTTATCTGGAAACAGGACAGATATCACAGCATCAGATAGCCGCAGCCTGCCATGTTTCAAAGAATCTTGTATCAACGGTATCACAGAAAATGCACGCAATGAATTGGAAAGCGGCAGACGTTGAGGCAATGAGTAAAGAGGAACGCATTAATAACTTCAGACGTGCTGATCAGCCTAAGGAGGAAGGCAGGAAACAGAAGGATTATGAAGAGCCTGATTATGAACACTACTGTCAGGAGCTGCTGAAGCCAGGTGTTACCAAAGCACTGCTTCATGAAGAATATGTAGAACATTGCACGCTTGCAGGAACTGTCCCGCTTCAGCTTACACAGTTCAAGGAACACCTGGGAGAGCATCTCAGGAAAAAAGCTTTTTCAGAAATAATCCAGCATAAGCCGGCAGACGAAACAGAGGTAGATTGGACGGGGGACCCGGCCAAATGGACAGATCCGGATACAGGCGAAGTTCAGTACGGATGGTTGTTTGTCGGCGTTCTGCCATTCAGCGGATATGGATACGCCGAAGTGTTTCCGGATATGACGCTTCCAAATTGGATCGCTGCACATGTCCATATGTTTAATTACTTTGGCGGCTTCACACGGGTTCTGGTGTGCGACAATCTGAAAACCGGCGTGATCAAGCATCCTGCAACAGGCGATGTAATTCTTCAGTCAGATTATGAAGCGTTCGGCAATTATTATGGAATGGCCATATGCCCGGCAAGAGTGAGAAAACCGGATGATAAAGGAACCGTTGAAGGAACTGTTAAAATCTTTGAAACTCACATTCTGGCAAAACTGCGCAACTTTCAGTGCTTTTCTATGAGGGAATATAACGAAGAGGTGCTGAAGCAGTTGAAGATCATCAATGATAAGCCATTTCAGAAAAAGGAAGGAAGCCGCACCAGTACTTTTGAAAAATATGAAAAGGCCGAATTAATACCTCTGCCTTCTGTCCCGTATGAATATTTCATCAAGAAGAAAGCAAAAGTGTATAAAAACTGCTGTATCGCATATGGCAAAAACTATTATTCAGTGCCATATCAGTTTATTGGTGAACGAGTAACGCTACGTGTCTACAATGACCGCCTTGAGGTTTATGCAGGAGATACCAAGCTGTGTGAACATCCACTGATTAGAGGACATATAGGAAGATATGCAATAGACAACAGCCATCTTCCACCGAACAGTTCCCGCTATGGTGACTGGAACAGCACTTGTCTGAAAAGATGGGCAGAAACATATGGACCGTATACCTATGAGGTAGTAGATCGTATTTTCCGTAATGGCGGTGCAGAACAGAAATTCTATAATGGCGTAATTTCATTATTAAAACTGGCAGACTCGTATACTCCGGCAAGAGTTGAAAAAGCATGCCAGTTAGCGTTGAACCACTATAAACGTCCAACCTATAGGAATATTAAAGCGATTCTGAATAGCAGACAAGATATGGTTGAAATCATCAATTCTGCCGTAAATAAATCATCTCCAGTAGAGAACGAAGAAAATGCATGTATCAGAGGAGCTGCGTATTATGCCAAGAAGAAATAAAGCTGAAAGCATCACGGTTGATGAGGTTGTAAAGCGGCTTGATTATCTTCATATGAATGAAATGGCAAATCGTCTTAAGGAACTTGATGAGAGTGGAGAACTTGTCAGCTGTACACCTCTTGATATAGTGAATGATCTGGCCACCAGCCAGGAGATTGCGACTTCCAATAACATTGTTGCGCGGTACAAGAAGCAGGCTAAATTCTATTATCCTTTTGCGGACCTGGCTGATGTTATTCCCAAGGCAGAAAGGCATATCAATATACCGCTCGTAGAACGTCTTGAAAGTGGCGAGTATATTAAAAACGGAAGAAATATCCTTATCATTTCGGAAACCGGAGGGGGTAAGACGTTTTTTGGCTGTGCATTCGGCAACAGAGCCTGTGAACAGCAGTACAAAGTCCGTTATTTCAACATGATTGATTTCCTGGATGAATGCCGCGCGGCACAGGATAAAGGCAAATACGTCAAATTTCTGAGAAAAACTGCGAATATGAATCTCATCATTCTGGATGACTTCATGTTAACCAGTATTGATCAGAAGGACGCTGAATACCTTTACCGCCTTTTCAACAGCCAGCCGAGAAAGAGTACAGAGCGTTCCTTTATAATCTGTTCTCAGCTTAAAAAGGAAGGGATGTATGAAAAACTCTCTTTAGTATCACCAGCTTTGGCAGATGCCATCATGAACCGAGTGGTTTCTAGAGCTTATGAATTAACAATAGAAGGTCCTTCCATGCGTGAGGTTGATATACCGGAAGAATTAAAGAAGATGCGTGGAGAAAAGACGAAATGATTTAAATCATGCGGGTGGTCAGCACGGGGCCACCCTTTCTTTGTGACATGACACTTCTTTATTCATGCCCTGCAGTGTCATACATACTAGCCAACTATAGTGGTACCAAAATCCGTTGAGGTGGTACCACTACCCGACGAAGTGGTACCAGCTGATCCGTCTACCCGGTACCAGAGAAACCGACGAGGTGGGTCCGAATCGCCGACGTATCCA
>ONOV01000047.1 GCA_900319505.1 uncultured Erysipelotrichaceae bacterium | reverse complement strand
GTGATTTCTTTGAAAAGAAACAGGGCCGGGCATGTATGAGTGAGAGGGCAAGGTCTGCCAATGTGATACTTGCCATGCTGAAGGATATGCACTGCAGGTATTAGAAAAAACAGGCTTTCGAGCCTGTTTTCATATGCTTCAGTCTTTGAGAATATCTTCTTCAATCTTTACCGCACTGCCGGCATTCATGGAAATGACAATGTCATTCTTCTGACCGTTGGCTCTGATCCAGTCTTCAACAGCCCTGAAGCTGTCAAAGCAGTGTACCTCTGTGCCCAGAGCCTGAATGCGTGTTTCAAGATCATGGGAGGAAATGCCGAGATTGTCTGTTTCTCTTGCCGCATAGATCGGGGTCAGCAGTACAATGTCAGCCTTGGCAAGGGCATGGGCGAATTCGTCCAGGAAGGCTTTGGTACGGCTGTAGGTATGCGGCTGGAATAAGGCGATGACACGGTTGTGGGGAATGTTCATGGCCGCATCAATGTTGAGGGAAACCTGGGTGGGATGATGGGCATAGTCTTCAACAAAGCGTACGCCGTTCTTTGTGCCTTTGTATTCAAACCGTCTTGCGGTTCCCTTGTAATCGTACAGAGCATCATGGATGGCATCTTTAGAAGCACCGCATAAGTCCGCGGCTGCGATCGCTGCAAGAGCATCCAGGATATACTGTCTGCCCGGCACCTGCAGGGTGATCTTTTCCGACGCACCGTTTCTTCTGACAGCGGTAAAGGAAGGGTGGGCAAATTCATTGAAGGTGATGTCTTCAGGATAATAGTCGGCGATATCTCTGTTCATGCCGAAGGTGATGATGTGGCATTTGAGATCTCTGATGATTTCCTCAAGATGCGGGATTTCCGTATTGATGATGAGATAGCCTGCTTCCGGAATGCTTTCGGCATAGGTGCGGAAGGAATGGCGGATATCATCAATATCTTTGAAGAAGTCCAGATGATCTGCTTCAATGTTCATGATGATCCCGATGAAAGGTTTAAGAGATAGGAAACTGTTGGTATATTCACAGGCTTCCGCAATAAACAGATCCGAAGTGCCGAGATGATACGAAGAGCCGAGGCTTTTGAGAATATCACCGCATTGTACAGTGGGATCCATATGATCTCTGATCAGAATTTCAGAGAGGAAGGATGTCGTGGTTGTCTTGCCATGGCTGCCGGCAATGCCGATGGACATCGGATACTGGGCCATCATCTGACCCAGCAGCTGCGCCCGGGTCAGATGAGGAATGTGTTTTTCCTCTACGGCTCTGTATTCCGGGTTGTCATGGGAGATAGCGGCAGTAAATACAGCTACATCAATGTCATCTGTAACATTTTCGCTTTTCTGAGGAATCAGTACGCGGATACCTTCTGTTTCCACCTGTTTTGTATGTGCACTTTCGGCAATATCACTGCCCCATACCACAAAGCCTAAACGCTTCAGCATGCCGGCAAGACCGGACATGCTTGAACCGCCTATACCGCAGAAATAGATGCGGGCATTATGTTTTCTGAAATCAATCTGATACATATAGCGTTCCTTCTTTCGCATTGCTATTATACCGGATAAACCGGGAAAAACACATGATATGCTTTATTCCTGTGTGCAGAGGTACGATACAGCTGTACCCATGGCACAATACAGAGAGTTTTGTTTATAATGTAACGGTATTGAGGTGGATTATGCGCAGATGGATTGTATTGCTGATAAGTATGGCAATGCTGTGTGGATGCAGTAATAAAAAGACAGTATCAAAGCAGATGATGCAGTATGAAGAAGATTATGAGAAAGTTCTTGCCAATCAGAACTGGATCAGTGAAAGTTCCTGCTACAGCCTGAGCGGGGAAATGAGCAAGGGCAATGATGGCAGCTACAACTATGTTCTGGTGATTGATGAAGCCAGAACGGCCATGTATCATGTGTCATTGATTGCCGTGGAGAATGATACGCCTTACAAAGATGCGAACAAGATGATGCCTTCCATCGGTATTTTTGATGGACCTTTTGCCCTTGTTCCCAATCAGGTCAACAGTGATGAAGGCTATGTCAAAGGCATGGCGGCCAGCGGGCAGACGGATGAAAGCAGTGTGGATCTGAAGATCATGGTGTCATGGATGAATGAAGACAGCAGTAAGACCAGTGAAGAATTTTTCCATGTAATACTGGATGAAAGCGGGATGAAAAATGCCTAGAAGAACGGATGTAAAATCATTTGCCTCAGGCGGTGCGGTATTTGTATGGCTGGAGAGGCTGTGTGATACCTGTATTATTCTGGCCTTATGTGCCTGTGCGCACAATCGGATCTATCTGATTGCTCCGGCCTTTATTCTGTGGCGTTTTGTCTATGAAATCAGTATGCAGGCCGTGACGTTTTCCACCTCTTCAGTGATCTCCTGTTTTACACGTCATAAGGATACAAAGAGCGTCATGCGGGTCCATTACATCATGACGGTGCTGTGCATTCTCTGGGGGATTATCATCGGAGCTGCCTGGACCATAGCAGCACCATATCTCTCAAAACTGATTCTTGGCAGTCAGGCAGCGGCAGATGATGTATCAGGCATGCGCAATCTGCTGTTCTGTCTCTGTCCTCTGTGGGCGCTGAACTTTGCGTGCGGGGCCTATCGGGGCTGTGAAATCGGCATGCGGAAACAGAATCAGGCCCTGCGCTCTGTCTTCAATGAACAGTCAGGAAGGGCGATCGGGGTAATTATTCTGAGTGTGCTCTGTTATTTCTTCTTTCATACCGGAAAGAAAGTCATGCTGTATCTGGCGGTGCTGATGGCATCCATCGCAGCCGCATGGCAGCTCAGGAAGTATCTGGATTCTTCCAATGGTCTGCATCAGATCAGGGGAAAGGGCACTGCCGAGCTGGAAAAGCGGCTGAGTGATGCTTTTCTGCCTTATTTCGGTACAGTCATCTCGGAAAACCTGTGGATGGCTGTTGATATTGCGGCCATGGCCGTATTCAATGTGCTGGGAAAATATTCCTATGCAAGATATACGGATCTGCTTGGCATCATCATGGTTGAAGGGATTGCTCTTCTGCAGATTCCGCTGCTTGTCAGTTTCAATGTAACGGCTGGAACCTTACCGGCGGTGGAAGAGGATTATAAGTATCACCGGCTGGACCGGATGGAAAGAAGAATTGATGCGGATCTATCACGGGTGCTGGTACTGATCATGCCCATTGCGGCTTTTACGGCATTTCATGGCAATGCGGTATGGCGGGTGCTGTTTCATGAAACAGGGGCGTATGATGCCTATTTCACTGCGCTTGGCATTGAAGCGGCGGTATACTGTTTCTCTTTTGAAACAACCTATATTCTGGCAGGCATGCACCAGGAAAAGGCAGCCCAGTTCTATCAGCTGTTCGGGCTGATCATCAAGGCGGCACTGCTCTATCCGATGTATCACCAGTGGGGCATGATCAGCATTCCGCTCTCCGGCATCATCGCCTTTGCCAGCATCAGCTTCCTGGATCTCTCCAAGATCCGCAATAAGACGGATATTTCCTATATGAAGCTCGGCATTACGTTTATCCGTACCTGCCTTGCCTGCATTGCCATGCATGGGGCTGCGGCTGCGCTTTCGTACTTTGCCGATATTAAGGCGACAGATAGCAGCTATAGTACGGCATTATGGCAGTTTATTGTCATGTGTGTATGCGGCGGGGCAGTCTATTATATGGCAGGCTCCATTCTGCGTCTGTTTCCAAAAAGGAGAAAAAGATGAGTATACGGCTGGATAAGGCACTTGTGCATATGGGTATATGTACACGGTCTGAAACAAAAAAGCTGATCCGTCAGAAGAAGATCAAAGTCAATGGGGAAACAGCTTTGAAAGCAGAACAGAAGATAGAAGAGGGCAGTGTCATCGATGTTGATGGTTTTGCGTGTGTCTATCAGGATCTTGTGTATCTGATGCTGAATAAACCTGACGGGGTGATCAGTGCCACGGAAGGAAATGAAGAGACCGTGATTGATTTGATTGATATGCCAGTCAGAGATCTGTTTCCGGTCGGACGTCTGGACAAGGATACAACGGGTTTACTGCTGTTAAGCAATGATGGACCGCTGGCGCATATGCTGCTGTCGCCTGCCCACCATGTAGAGAAGGAATATGAAGTAACCCTGAAAAAGCCGGTCACAGAAAAGGATATTGAAAGAATTGCCTCCGGCATCAGAGATGGTGAAGATACCTTCCTTCCGGCAAAGTACATTCCCTCAGATGAAACCCATGGCAATATCATTCTTTCCGAAGGAAAGTATCATGAAATCAAACGGATGTTTGAACAGTGTCACAACGAAGTCATCGGCCTGAAACGCATCCGCATGAAAAACCTGGTGCTGGATGAAAGCCTGGCACCAGGTGAATACAGACCATTGACAGAAGAGGAAATCACAGAACTGAAACGTCCGCTTTAATGGCGTGAAAGATTCCGGTACGGGCATATTCCTGCAGGAAGGATATGACCTGGGATGTCAGTACATTGGGCGTAGAAGAACCGCTTGTCACCGCAATGCGGTTCTTTTCTTTTATGTCTTCTTCTTTGAGATCTTCGATGGATGAAATCAGAATGGCATGAGGAATGCCTGCTTTTTCCCCGGTATGGGCAAGCATGCGTGAGTTATTGGATCTTGGATCACCGACTACAATGAGCAGATCCACATCTTTCAGCTTCTGTACCGCTTCCTGGCGGATGCGGGTGGCATTGCATATTTCTGCCTGCACCTGTGCATGCGGGAAGCGTTTCTGACAGGCTTCGATCAGTTCCTTTGTATCAAGAAGTGAAAGAGTGGTCTGGGATGTGATGAGCACATCATGAAGCGGGGGAAGGGCATCAATATCTTCTTTACATGAGACAAGATGGATGTGGTCAGAAAATGAGATGGTGCCTTCGGCTTCGGGATGATTGCGGCGGCCGATGTAAATGACATCACCGCCTCTGTTACAGTGATCTTTGACCAGTACATGGGTGCGCTCTACATCCTTGCATGTGGCATCCACGACCGTCAGGCCTTTTGCCTCGGCCTTGGCATAGACGGCATCGGAAACACCATGGGCAGTGAAAATGACAATCCCATCGTCAATTTCATCCAGCAGCTGCAGTCTTGTCTTTCCTGTATCTTCGACAAAGCGGATGCCGAGCTTCTGACAGGCTTCCACGACATACTGGTTGTGTACAATCATGCCGAGCATTGTAATCTTTTCATGCGGATGGGCTGCGGCAGTCCTCTTTGCGGTTTCGATTGCCCGGACAACCCCCTGGCAATAGCCTCTTGGTATGACGGATATGATTTCCATATTTCGGTTTTCTCCTGAAATCGTATATAATACGAATGCAAAAATATTATAGGTGATAATGTATGAAAAAGTTTGAAGAGTTCAATCTGAGCGCAGATACACTTGCGTTCATCCATAAAAACGGTTTTACAGAACCGACCCCCATCCAGGAACAGGTGATTCCCTATGTTCTCAAAGGCAAGGATGTCATCGGCCTGTCCAAGACAGGATCCGGCAAGAGCCATGCCTATCTGATTCCGATCATGGAAAAGACAGACCCGTTAAGACACGAAGTACAGGCAGTTGTCACTGCCCCGACCCGTGAGCTTGCCGTACAGATCTATGAAAAGGCAAAGGTCATGAAAGAGATCCGTCCGGATCTTGATATCCGCCTGTTTACCGGCGGACGGGAAAAGTCACGTGATCTGGAGTCTTTACGCCATGGCCAGCCGCAGATTGTCATCGGCACCCCGGGCCGTATCAAAGACCTTTTCCTGAATGAAGGACAGCTGCGTCTGGACAAGGCGGATCTTCTGGTTGTGGATGAAGCGGATATGACGCTGGAATACGGATTCCTCGATGAAATCGATGCTTTTGCCGGCCGGATGGGAGAAAATCTGCAGATGCTTGCTTTCTCCGCCACCATGCCGGATCAGCTCAAGCCGTTCATCCGCAAATACATGCACCATCCTCTGACCATCCAGATGGGGGAAAAAGTACGTTTCAATCCGGAAATTCATCACGTGCTGGTACCGTGCTACCACCATACCTATGCGGAAACCATCCGCTGCATCCTGCCGGGCTTTCAGCCTTATGTCTGCCTGATTTTCTGCAATACCCGTGAAGAGGCATCTTCACTTGCCGAAGAGCTCAGAGGCTATGGCATGAAGATCAATGAACTGCATGGCGATCTGCCTTCCCGTAAGAGAAAGCAGGCCCTGAAGGATCTTGAAGCTTCCAATCATACCTTTGTGGTATGTACGGATCTGGCCGCAAGAGGAATCGATATTGATACGGTCACCCATGTCATCTCCTGCGGTTTCCCGGATGATCTGGAATACTATGTGCACCGGGCCGGCCGTACCGGCAGGGCCGGGGCAAGCGGGACATGCTATGCACTGTATCACGAAAGTGATGATGCCAGCATCCGTTCCCTCATGAAACTGGGCATTCACTTTGACCACATGCGCTATCACAACGATGAATGGCAGACCCTGCGGCCTTATGGACAGAAGTATCAGAAGAAGGATGATGAACTGGCCAGGAAGATTGCCATGATCTATACCGGCAAGAACAAAAAAGTCAAGCCGGGCTATAAGAAGAAGCGTCAGAAACAGATCGAGATGATCCACAGACATAAGAAGAGAGATCTGATCCGTCAGAAGATCAGAGAAGAAAAGAAGGCCATGTACAAGGAACGCCAGATTGCCAAGAACAGAGGTGAACTGAAGTGATATTAGGATGTCATGTACAGATGAAGGCACCCCTGTTTCTGGAAGGCAGTGTGAAGGAAGCTCTTTCCTACGGGTGCAATGCCCTGATGCTGTATACCGGCGCACCCCAGAATACAAGAAGAAGACCGGTGGAAGATCTGCATATTGAAGAAGCACAGCAGCTCATGCAGGAAAATGAGATGCCGATGGATCGCATGATTGTTCATGCGCCTTATATCATTAATCTGGCCAATTCCGTCAAACCGGAAGTTGCTGAGCTGGCCGAGGAATTCCTGCAGAAGGAACTGGAAAGAACCCATGCCATCGGGGCGAAGTACCTTGTGCTGCACCCGGGTTCCTACACCACCACTAATCCTGAGACCGGCATCCATACGATTGTTTCCAATCTCAACCGCATCAAAAGCTTCCCGGATGGGGTCATCATCTGTCTTGAGACGATGGCAGGCAAGGGATCGGAAGTCGGAAGGACCTTTGAAGAACTGGAAGAAATCCTGGCGGGACTTGATCATCCGGAACACTTCGGGGTCTGCCTCGATACATGCCATATCTCTGATGCAGGGTATGATGTCAGTGACTTTGAACATGTGCTGGATGAATTCGACCACATCATCGGTCTGAAACAGATTCATGTGGTACATCTCAATGATTCCAGAAACCCGAAAGGCTCTCACAAGGACAGACATGCCAATATCGGCATGGGTGAGATCGGCTTTGAAATCCTGCACAGTATTGCGGAAAATGAAAGACTGAAGGATGTGCCCAAGATTCTTGAAACACCCTATATCAGTAAAAAACCGCCGTATCGAACGGAAATTGAAATGATCAGAAGCGGGAAATATGATCCACAGTGGACAGAACAGTATGAGGCATCCTGAGCAGGATGTCTTTTCTGTAAGAACTTTCAGGAAATGTTCTTTGAAAGATGCCGGAAGCAGCCGGGATACACCTTGAAATAAGTCAGAAGCTGTTGAGCAGAAATACTGATATAGACAAAATACTCAGAACCTATGATGAGGTACTGGCAGGAAACGATTGATGAAGGGAAAGAATGCAGAGGATCTGACAGGTTTGTCAGAATGTAAAACAGCCGGCATGATGTGCCGGCTGTTATCTGTTTATCCGTTCTTCTTTTCTTTGATGCAGGCCTGTATTTCGGCAATCAAAGCATCTTTGATCTCTGCCTGCGGGACAGTTCTGATGATTTTGCCATGGCGGAAGAGAATACCGGAATCATAGGAACCTGCAATGCCGATATCTGCTCTTGAAGCCTCCTGAATGCCGTTGACCGGACATCCCATCACGGCAATGGTGATATCTTCATTGAGGGTGGAGATGTACTGCTCCATCTCTTTGACTAACGGCAGCATATCATACTGGATTCTGCCGCAGGTCGGGCAGGCAATCAGATCCGGCACATGGTCAATCAGATTGAACGCTTTCAACAGCTGTTTGCCGATGATGAGTTCCTGCTCCGGGGGAGCAGAGACGGAAACACGGATGGTATCACCGATGCCTTCATGAAGCAGGGTGCCTAAGGCAGCAGAAGACTTGACGGCGCTTTCTGTAAAGCCGCCGGCTTCGGTTACGCCAAGGTGCAGCGGATAGGAATAATGTTCTGCCGCTGCTTCATAGGCTGCGATGGTTAATGGTACATTGGAACTCTTGAAGGAAAGGCAGATATCATGGAAATCAAGATCTTCCAGAATCTTAACATGTCTGTCGGCACTTTCGATCATGGCTTCAGCACACGGTTTTCCATACTTTTCTAGGAACTGTTTTTCAAGTGAACCTGAATTGATGCCGATGCGGATAGGGATATGCTTTTCTCTGCATTTGCTGACTACAGCTGCGGTATGTTCCTTTGAACCGATGTTGCCGGGATTGATGCGGATGGCATCAGCGCCCGCATCAGCAGCTTTCAAAGCTAAAAGGTAATTGAAATGGATGTCAGCGACAATCGGGAGATTGACCTGTTTTTTAATGGCGGCAATGGCTTCGGCATCCTTTTCATCAAGGACAGCCAGACGGGCAATTTCACAGCCTCCTTTTTCCAGTGTAGTGATCTGGGCAACAGTCTTTTCAACATCCTTTGCCGGTACATTAGTCATGGACTGCAGGACACATCTGTTCTGTCCACCGATCTGTACCTTTCCGACATGAATGGGTCTTGTTTCTGTACGTTTCATGGAAAATTCCTCCAATTTCAATTATGTCACAAAAAGATTTGGAAAAGATGTATGATTCTGATATAATCAATTCGCTGTTAATATAAATCAGGAGGTTTCAACATGGCAAGAGAGAATATTACGTTCAAATGTACTGAATGCGGTGAAGAAAACTACATCGGCACAAGAAACAAGCGTAAGCATACAGAAAAGATGGAAATCAAGAAGTACTGCCCGCGCTGCAAGAAGATGACTCTGCACAAGGAGAAGAAGTAATAAAATTACCTTCGGGTAATTTTTTCTGCTTTTAAGGTATGAATATCGATATACTGCCGATCGGCATGTACGGTGAAAACAGCTATGTCGTACATGAAAAGAATGATGTACTGCTGATTGATCCCGGTGCCTATCCCAAGGAAATTCTGAAGCGGATCAGGCCGGAGGAGAAGGTCGATGCCATTGTGCTGACGCATGGCCATGAGGATCATACCGGAGCGGTAGATGACATCGTGGATGTACTGCACTGTCCGGTTTATCTTCATCCGGATGATTTCCTGCTGACTGCGCATGACAATGGAAAAGATGTGCGGTCGTTTGCCCGGCCTGTCTACAGTGATATCACGCCTTTAGAGGATACGCTGGATACCGGTGTTTTTCATCTGAAGATCTACCATACCCCGGGCCATACGCCGGGTTCTGTGTGCATTCAGTATAAAGATGCACTGTTCAGCGGCGATACGCTGTTTGCCGGCAGTGTCGGCCGGACGGATCTGCCGGGTGGAAGTGAACAGGAAATGATCGCTTCGCTCAGGTTTCTCAGAACACTGCCGGGCTATCTGAAAGTGTTTCCGGGACATGGAGATGCCACCACAATCAATATTGAAGACAGCAATAATCCTTTCCTGGCAATGATTTAGGATTATTGCTGTCTTTTTGATGGTAAACTTAAAGGCAAGGAGGCATTGCTATGAGAATTGCCCTGGCGCAGATGTCCATGCGCAATCATTTCAACGAAAACTATAAAACCACCCAGCAGATGATCGATGAAGCGGCCGGCTGTCAGCTGCTTGTCTTTCCTCTGCTGCAGTTATGTCCTTATTTCCCGCAGCTAAAGGGACTCAAGGCCGATGCTGCTCTGTCCCATGAAACCGATGCCCGGATGAGCGGCATTGCCTTTCAGGCCCAGAAGAACAACATGTATATTGCTCCCAATGTATATCTGGAGACAAATCATAAGAAATACTGTGCCACGCTGTTCTATGACAAACATGGTGCTGCCCAGCCCAGTGCCCGTCAGATGCATGTCGAGGATCATCCGGATGCCTTTGAGAAGGGTTACTTTGATGAAGGCAACAGCGGTTTCATTGTCCATGAAACTTCCATGGGGAAAGTAGGCATTGTCGTCGGCAATGACCTGCATTATCCCGAAAGTGCAAGGGTCTGTGCATTAAAAGGAGCAGATCTGATCATCGTACCGGCGGCGATTGCCGATGAAAATCTTCTGAGTGTTTCCATTGCTGAAGTCAGAGCACAGGCATATGAAAACCATGTCTTCATGGCATTATGCAACCGGACGGGAAGAGAAGGAAGGCTGACATTCAAAGGGCATTCTGTCATTGTCGGACCGGATGGAAAGATCATCCTGGAAGCAGACGAAAAGCCCCAGGTATTAAGAGCTGATCTTGATCTGACGGCATTGAAAGACAGGGAAACGCGCTTTGCGGCAAGACGTCCAGATCAGTACGGTCTGCTTGTGAAAACAGAACAGGAGAGCGTTAAGTAATGGCGCTGGATGCTTTTTCCAGGCTGGAGATGCTGATCGGGCATAATGCTGTTGAAACCCTGCATCATAAACATGTCGCGGTATTCGGTGTCGGCGGGGTAGGCGGCTATGCTGTTGAAGCATTGGCCAGAAGCGGTATCGGCAGTCTGGATCTGATTGACAATGATCAGGTGGCGCTGACCAACCTCAACCGTCAGATTATCGCTACTGCAGATACCATCGGTATGGATAAAGTTGATGTGGCCGAAAGAAGAGTGAAATCCATCAATCCTGACTGCCATGTGAAGACGTATAAATGTTTCTATCTGCCGGAAAAGAGAAATGAATTTGATTTCCAGCAGTATGACTACATCATTGATGCCATTGATACCGTATCTGCCAAGCTGGATCTGATTGAAACAGCCAGAGCCATGCATATTCCGATCATCTGTGCCATGGGATGCGGCAATCGTCTAGATCCTTCCTATGTCAGATGTATGGATCTGTATGAAACAAGCAATGATCCCTTATGCCGGATCATGCGGCATGAATGCCGCAGGCGTCATATCGATCATCTGAAAGTTGTCTATTCGATTGAAAAACCGATGACGCCGCAGTATGACGGTCCCAATGGACATTCGTT
>ONOV01000020.1 GCA_900319505.1 uncultured Erysipelotrichaceae bacterium | reverse complement strand
GAATCATTGAGCTGGGAGAAATTCAGCTTGTCAAGATAAGCGAGAACCTTGTTCTTTCCGACTTTGCCAATGACATCCTGCAGGGCACTGATGGCCGGAGTATTGAGGGAGCGCTGGATCGCATATTCCAGGGTGACATCGCCTTCATAGGTGTTGGTAGAATTGGTGAAGACCCAGCTGGAACTGCCGACCGGCTGGTCGCAGACCACATGGCTTGTGGCCCAGCCGAGATCTTCAAATGCCATGGCATAGGAGAAGATCGGCTTGACGGTGGAACCGGGATCATGATAGACGCTGGAAGCGTGGTTGAGCAAGGAGGATCCGCCGCCTGCATAGTTGCGGCCGCCGCCGATGGCAACGATTTCACCGGTCTGGTTGTTTTCCGTGATGAAGCCGAGCTGGAACTGATCCGCCGGCAGTACGACATCCGCTACCTGTCCGGCACAGATCTGATAGGACAGATTCTGCAGATCCGGTTTCATGGCGGTCTGAATATCCATCGCTATGGTATACGGATCCTGGCCTGTGATGTTCTGGGCTTCCAGCACAACCTGATCAATGTAGGCCTGGTTGGGATCTACCGCATTGTTCGCGGCATCTTTGTAATGGTCATACAGAAGATCTTCCACCTTGATAGAACTGGCCAGATCATATTCATCCTGGGTGATATAGCCATGTCTGAGCATCATGGCAAGCACGGTATTTCGTCTTTCGGCAGAGTAATCAAGGTAATTGTAAGGATCGTAGTAATAGGGGGAGTTGATGATGCCGGCCAGCAGGGCGCTTTCGGCCAGATTCAGCTGGGATACGGTTTTGTTGAAATAGTATTCCGATGCTTTTTCCACGCCTCTGATGTTGCCCTGGCCCCCGAAGTTCATCTTGTTGAGATACAGCTGGAAGATTTCCTTCTTGGAAGACTGTTTCTCAAGCTTGCGGGCCAGATCGATCTGCTGCACTTTATATTCAATGTCACGCTCATGGGTGGCATTTTCATTATCATCATAGAAGTAGGTCAGCTTGACTAACTGCATGGTGAAGGTGGAACCGCCCTGGGCCGTGGAGCCGGAGCGGATATTGGCCAGCGCAGCGGCACCGAAGCGGGCCAGATCAAATCCGTCGTGGGCGAAGAAGCGGGAATCTTCAACGGCCAGAAACGCATCAATCAGTGATTCCGGAATCTGATCATAGGTGACATTTTCCCGGATGGTATTGCCGACATCGCTGATCTGGGCGCCGGTGGAATCATAGATGCGGGTGGATTCCTGGGAATACAGCTCATCCACATCAAGCGCCGGCTCATCTTTGAGCAGGCTGTGGATCATGATGGCACCAGCTGTGCCAAGGACTGCTTCAAACCCCAGTATCACGGCCAGGATGACGGTAAAGAACCCCATTGCGTTGAACTTCTTACCAGTGTAGTTCTTCGGTTTATTTCTGTCTGTTTTCATAGCTGTCTCCTTGTGTGAGAAGCCGGTCGACAATCACAAGATAATCTACCGGCTTGAGATATGATGAAGGGATCAGCCAGCCGTTTTCCTGAAACCAGGAATAGGGGATGGAAGATCTCTGGGTGTGATCGTAATAGTTTACTACTTTATCTGCGGGACAGTAGTAAGTTTCATTCTTTTTGTTGAAGCGGATAATAACAAATGCAATGGCTCCATGGCGCAGAACGGCATCCAGATGGCGGATCTGATGGGGATGGATGGACTTGAGCGGAAAGGAAGTCAGAAGCTGATTGTCCTTGGCTTCAAAGTCGATGTAGCGTCCTTTGTATATGCCGTTATAATCAGTAGTGGAAGGAAGCTTGAAGTACGCTTCGGTTATTTTTGCGGCGGAGCGCTTGGGATAGTCTACTTTGACAATGGTGACAGGCGTCGGCTTTTTATGAATGACAGCAATGTCACGGGAAAGATAGAACTGATTCGTGCGGTTGATTTCTTTCTCCAGTTCCATGCCGCGCCGGCCGAATTCAACGGATCTCTGCCCTGTTTCCATTGGTTTTCTGCCATTCGGGTAATTGATCATACAGGTAAAAACTCCGGCATTATTATATATTATGGCGTTGATTTTCTAAAGGCAAAATGCGATAATGACACGCACAGGGGAGGCATATGACATGGCTGATAAGCTCAATCTCAGTCCGCAGAAGATCTATGATAAGGAATTCAATACCGAAAGCATGCGCGGTTATGTGCCGCAGGAGGTAGATGCGTTCCTGGATCTTGTCATTGAAGATTACGAGACATTTCAGCGGGCTCTGACTTCCCTGAAAAAGAAGAACGATGATCTGGAGAAAACCAATGCGGCTTTAAGAGCCAAGGTGGTTGAACTGGAAGGCAAGGAAAGGGCAAGAGAACAGAATCCAAGTGATCCATTGGCCTATGGCGCGGAGAATGTGGAGCTGCTCAAGCGTATTTCCAACCTGGAAAATGCGGTCTTCAAGAATGGAAAAAAATAAATCTCGCATGGAAAGGCAGCCGCTGGTGTAAAGAACCAGAGGAAAGTCCATGCTCGCACGCTCTGTGATGAGCGTAGTGTCTGTGCCAGTCCAATCAATAAGGCTGGGCATCCGCAAGGATGACGGCGGTCCAATGCCTAAAGCATTAAGCCATGGCGGCGGGCCTGAAAGTGTCACAGTGACGCAGCTCATTGGGAAACCATGAGGTGGAACGCGATAAACCCCGCAGGCGAGAAACCCAAATTCGGTAGGGGAACTCTCCAAGGCGAAACGAAGCCATAGGAGAGCTGTACGAGAGTACAGAGATAAATGACTGCCGCTTCCCGCAGGGGGAGAACAGAACATGGCTTACTGAGTGTGAGATTTGAAGAAGGAGTGCTCCGGTGCTTCTTCTTTTTTCCGGTATGGGTTGTGTTATACTAAACACGTTTGGAGGGAAACTATGAATTTACCGAATAAACTGACAATGATGCGCATGATCATGATTCCGGTTATCGTGATCGTATATTTATTCCCGTATGAGGCATGCGGTATTCATCCGATTGTGTGGAATATCGGCGGGGTGGAACTGTCGATTATCAATGTGATTGCGCTTGTAATCTATATTCTGGCAGCAGTGACAGATGCCCTGGATGGTCATATTGCCCGCTCCCGCAACCTGATTACAACCTTTGGCAAGTTTGCGGATCCGATTGCGGATAAGCTGTTGACCACAACGATGTTTCTGATGTTTGCATCAAGAGGCATCATCTCGGTTGTACCGGTCATTATCATGGTATGCCGTGATACGATTGTGGACGGCTGCCGGATGGCCGCGGCCAATAACGGCAAGGTTGTAGCCGCCGGCATGATGGGCAAGTGTAAGACGGTGCTGCAGATGGTCACCGTAGCGCTTGTTCTGCTGAACAATCTGCCGTTTGAACTGATCGGTCTGCCGTTTACGACGATTCTGTTATGGCTGGCTGCGCTGGTATCTGCCATTTCCGGCATTCAGTACTTCAACCAGTGCAAAGATGACATCATGGAGTCCATCTGAAGAAAAGACAGGGGATTTGACCTCAGTCTGCGTATATATAGAGCAGAAGGAGTGAAATACGTATGGCAAAGAAAACAGCAGCAGAAAATTCTGCCGGCAATCGTGAAGAATTGCTGAATGAAGCACTCAGATCCATTGAAAAGGAATATGGCAAAGGGGCCATCATGCGGCTTGGCGACAGGGCGGATGTAGCTGTGGATGCCATTCCTTCCGGTTCACTGGCACTGGATGCGGCCCTTGGCATCGGGGGCTACCCGAAAGGCAGAATCATTGAAATCTACGGTCCGGAATCTTCCGGTAAAACAACCCTTGCTCTGCATGCCATTGCAGAGTGTCAGAAGCAGGGTGGCAGATGCGCCTTCATTGATGCGGAAAACGCGATCGACCCGCAGTATGCCAAGGCCCTTGGCGTTGATATCGACGAACTGATCCTGTCCCAGCCGGATTCCGGTGAACAGGCATTGGATATCTGTGAGGTACTGGTCAAGTCCGGGGCTATTGATCTGGTCGTTATTGACTCGGTGGCAGCTCTGGTACCGCAGGCGGAACTGGATGGCGAAATGGGTGATTCTTCAGTCGGTCTGCAGGCCCGTCTCATGTCCAAGGCCATGCGCAAGCTGGCCGGAGCAATGAATCATTCATCCACTACTGCCATCTTCATCAATCAGCTGCGTGAAAAGGTCGGCGTCATGTTCGGCAATCCGGAAACAACCCCGGGCGGCCGGGCCCTGAAGTTCTATGCTTCAGTGCGGCTTGATGTCAGACGCGGTGAAACCCTGAAGAACGGTCAGGATGCCTATGGCAATGTGACCAAGATCAAGGTGGTCAAAAACAAGGTGGCACCGCCGTTCAAGACAGCGGTTGTCAACATGATCTACGGACACGGCATCAGCCATGTGGATGAGGTACTGAATCTGGCCGTGGAGAATGAAATTGTCAATAAGGCAGGCGCCTGGTTCTCCTATAACGGGGAGAAGATCGGCCAGGGGGCGGCTGCTGCAGCAAACTATCTGAAAGATCATCCGGATACGGAAAATGAGATCGAAGGAAAAGTCAGAGCGATCCTGTTCCCTGCTAAGCAGGAAGAAGAAACGGAAGAAACGAAGGAAGCGGAATAAGCTTCCTTTTGCTTTGTGTAAGGGGTTTATTCAATCT
>ONOV01000069.1 GCA_900319505.1 uncultured Erysipelotrichaceae bacterium | reverse complement strand
GTATGATCTGAATTTCCTCAGGGATTATCTGATTGACTGGCAGATGCACTATGGCAGCGCGTGCTGGATGAGTCTGTTCTATAACAACCACGATAATCCGAGAATGGTATCCAAGATTGATCCTTCTGGTCAGTACAGAAGAGAGATCTGCTGTCTATTGGCACTGATGCAGCTGAGTCTCAAAGGAACGCCGTTTATCTACCAGGGAGATGAGATGGGACTTGGCAATGTGCCCTTTGGCGGAATTGATGAGCTGCAGGATATCGAGTCTCTGAACTATTACAGAGAACATGTTGGTAAAGGGGAAAAGGAGAGTCAGGTGTGGCAGACCGTCCTTGCCGGTACGCGTGACCATGCAAGGGTACCTTTACCATGGAATGAAACCGAAGCACAGTACGGGCAGAAGATCGATCCCATGGTCACCAGGGTGTACCGGCAATGGACGGGCCTTCGCCACAGGCACAAGTGTCTTGTGTATGGAACATTTGAAGTACTGTCAAAGAAGAAAAACAGATTTGTCTACAGAAGAGAAGATGAAAATGAAAGCTGGATCATCGACTGTAATCTTTCTGTACATGAAACAGAGCCATGGCATGTATCGGATGCGTATGAACTGGTCTATCCTGAAACAGTAAGGGGAAGTGCACTTGGTGCCTATGGTGTCAGGGCATGGTATCAGAATAAGGGATCTGCGATAATGGAAAACAAGGATACAGAGAAGGAGAGAAAATGACGAAAAGAGCAGTCATACGGATTGATGAGAAAGGAAAGCCGTTTCTGGAAAAAGGCCAGATGTGGCTGTTCCGTAATAATGTGAAAGAAGTCATCGGCAGTCCTGTCGATGGCGATGCTGTGGATATCTATTGCCATGATCAGTATCTTGCCACAGGCTTCTATTCTGAGATCAGTCATATTGCGGTAAGAATTCTGACACACCATAAAGAAGAAGCCATCGACAGGGTCTTTTTCCAGAAACGTTTTGCATTGGCCTGGAATTACCGCAGGCGGACCGAAAGAAACAACCTTGATAACTGCCGTCTCATCTTCGGGGATGGGGATGGCCTTGGCGGCCTGACCGTAGACCGGTACAACGATGTGCTGGTGGCCCAGATTATCTCAGCAGGCATGGAAAAGCGTAAAGACATGCTGTATGAGACACTGCTGGATGTACTGCAGAAGGATGGACAAAACGTGCGTTATGTGTATGAGCGCAATGATGTCAGGGCGCGGGAAAAGGAAGGACTGTCACTGTACAAGGGCTTCTGGAAGGAAAAGGGAAGTACGATGCAGGTCATACAGGAAAATGGACTGCGTCTGCATGTTGACATTGAAAACGGACAGAAGACAGGCTATTTCCTTGATCAGAAAAGAAACCGGATGATTGTACGTCAGATTGCTGAAGGGTTAAGGGTATGCGATTGCTTTACCCATACCGGCGGTTTTGCTTTGAATGCGGCTATGGGTAAAGCAGCAGAAGTGAGTGCGGTTGATGTTTCGGCCGAAGCCCTGAAGGAAGCAAAAGCCAATGCTTTGCTGAATCATCTTGACAATGTCAGCTTTGTACAGGCAGATGTATTTGATTATCTTGATACGCTTGAAGAAGGACAGTTTGACTGCATCATCCTGGATCCCCCGGCCTTTACCAAAAACAGGAGAACAGCAGACCACGCCTACCAGGGTTATCTGACCATTAACCGCAAAGCCATGCGGGTATTAAGAAACGGCGGGTATCTGGCAACGTGTTCCTGTTCCCGCTACATGGAAAATGCCATGTTTGAAGCGATGCTCAAAGAAGCCAGTGCGGATGAGCATGCTGTGCTGCGTCAGATTGTCGTCAGCCAGCAGAATGCGGATCATCCGGTGGTATGGACCATGGATGAAACATCGTATCTCAAGTTCTATGTCTTTCAGGTACTGCCCCAATGGTGATTGAAACAAGAAAGACAGCCGCCGGCGTATTGAAAGTGAGTGAAGACAGTGAGATGCGCTGTCTTTATGTCAATGGCGCATTGGAAAGTGCGATGTATCTGAGTGGTGATCAGAATGAGCCGGTCTTTCCCTACATCGGGGCAATGCTGGACTGGTGCCATGCCCATCCGTCTCTTCAAAAGATCATGATCATCGGCTCAGGCGGCTTTCAGCTGGCAAGAGGCCTCTTTGATAAAGAAGTGTACTGCTTTGAAATTTCGCATGACATGATTGAAGTGTCTGAGAAGTATTTCGGGCTTGATACATTGCAGAAAAGGGAAGGGTTTCATCTGTATGAAACAGATGGATTTGCCTGGCTGAAAGGGCAGGATGAGAAGTTTGATGTGATTATCAATGATGCATTTCAGGGAAAGCATCCGATTGGTCTTGGGGCTGATGAGATGCGTCTTGTCAAGGTGCATCTGAAGCAGGGCGGGGTGTATCTGATCAATGCGGTGACGGCCCCAAGAGGCCCTTTCAGTAAGAGAAGAAAACTGACGGCTGCTTTACATGAAAGCTTTGATGAAGTGAACTGGATGTTAGTGGAAGAGGACTGTTCTTTGTACGAAGCGCAGAACTGTCTTGTCATAGCCGGGGATTGATCCTGTATCATAAGTAGTACAGGGAGAGGAATATCATTATGGTCAACTTTATTCTGTCTGTTCTGCCGATTGTGTGGCTTGTCATTGCTTTGTGTTTCCTGCATATGGAAGGCTGGAAAGCATGCGGATTGACGGCGG
>ONOV01000002.1 GCA_900319505.1 uncultured Erysipelotrichaceae bacterium | reverse complement strand
TTACATCAACAAGGAGGGAATCAATTCCGTCCGAGAAGGTGTAAAAGAGCTTGAAAAAGCCGGATACATCAAGCGACGAAGAGTCCGGTTGTTTTCATTCAGCAGATGGGCAGAGGACTGCGTAAGACTGATGATAAGGAGTTTGTTGTGATTCTTGATTTCATCGGCAACTATACAAACAATTATATGATTCCCATTGCCTTATCCGGGGACAGATCCTACAGCAGAGATACGATGCGCCGCATGGCTTTTGAAGGCAGCCGGAGCCTGCCGGGACCTTCCACCATTCACTTTGATGCGATTTCCCGGGAAAGAATCTATCAGTCCATCAGTCAGTCAAAGGTGACATCATCCTTCCGTAAGGAAAAATACTTTGCCCTGAAGGCAAAGCTGAACCGCATTCCTACGGTTATGGATTTCTATACTTATGGGGAACTTGATCCCCGTCTTTTCATCACCCGTACAGTTCCGAGCTATGATGCTTTTGTCAGAAAGTATGACGGGGATTATCAGATCACCTATACAAAGCATCAGGAAACGATCCTTGCCTATGTAACAGATCTGCTGCTGAACGGGATGCGGCCGCATGAGCTTGTGATGCTTGGCATGATCATGAACCATGAAAGTCTGAAGGAAGAAACATTTGAACAGAAGCTGAAGCAGATCTGTCCTTCTGTCATCTATCGGAAACAGGATTATGATTCTGCCATCCGTATCCTGCAGAATGCCTTCATCAGCACACCCCAGGATCGTCTGCGCTATGGCAATACATGCATACTGAATGAGAGAAAAGAAGTATCCCCGGCCTTTGCCATGGATCTTCTGGATGGCAATTTCAGACAGGAACTGCATATTCTCATGCAGTATGGTATGAAGCGGTTTGAAGACTGGTATGCAGAACAGCTGGATGAGAATAACCTGGCTCTCTATGAGAAGTATTCCCGAAGGGATGTATGCCGATTACTGGACTGGCCGAAGGATCACAGCAGTACCATCTTCGGCTACAGGATTGCATATAATACATGCCCTATTTTTGTGACATACCAGAAGATGGAAAACATTACGGCTGAAACAAGGTATGAAGACCGGTTTCTTTCCAATGATCTTTTCTCCTGGATGACTAGACACAATGTCAAACGGGAAGATCAGCAGGTAAAAGACATCATGCATGCGGGAGAAAACGGCATGAAGATACTTCTCTTTATCAAGAAGAATGATGCGGAAGGTTCCGGTCATTATTATCTTGGTGAAGTGACGCCGGCAGAAGCACCCGTACAGAAGGAAATTACAAAGGAAAACGGGAAGAAGGAACCGATTGTGAATATCATTTTCAGGCTGAAGAAGAGCGTCAGGGATGATCTGTATGATTATCTGACGGAGTGATGATGTCTTACGGTATCGGTCTGATACCTGATCATTTCCGGTGTTCTTTTTTCCAGGCTTCGATCTGTTCTTTGCGCTCTTTGATGCGTTTTTCGCTGCCTTCCTCACTTGGATGATAATATTGTTTTCCAATGAGAGAATCAGGCATGCAGATCATCGGGGTGATATGACCGGGATAGTCATGGGCGTACTGATAGTCTTCGCCATAACCGAGCTGTTTCATCAGTTTTGTCGGCGCATTGCGCAGCTGCATGGGTACTGGTTCGTTTTCCGTGCGGCGGGCATCTTCAGCGGCAGCTTCATAAGCGGTATATAATGCGTTGGATTTTGGCGCCAGGGAACAGAAGACGACGGCTTCACTGAGATGGACATTGCATTCGGGCATGCCCAGATACATACAGGCCTGATAGGCGCTGACGGCAATTCCCATGGCCCGGTAATCGGCCATGCCGATATCTTCAGCCGCAAACCGCACAATGCGCCTGGCAATGTAGAGGGGATCTTCCCCAGCTTCGAGCATGCGGGCCAGCCAGTAGAGGGCCGCGTCCACGTCGCTGTTGCGCATGGATTTGTGCAGGGCACTGATGGTGTCGTAGTGGCCGTCTCCTTTTTTGTCATAGTGCATGGCTTTGCCTTTGATGCACTGAGCAATGATATCTTCTGTGACATGATATGTGCCATCGTTACGCTCAGCTGAAAGGACGGCCATTTTCAGCGTGTTCAATGCCGTACGGGCATCACCGCCGGCAGCCTCAGCGATTTCTTTCAGAAGTGCATCTTCAATTTCGACATGCATGCCGCCAAACCCTCTTTCATCTGTAAGGGATCGTTTTAAAAGAAGGAATATGCTGTCTGCAGAAAGCTGGTGCAGGACAAAGACGCGGCAGCGGGAGAGAAGCGCGCTGTTGACTTCAAAGGATGGGTTTTCGGTGGTGGCACCAATCAGGATGATAGAACCTTTTTCGACATAAGGCAGGAAGGCATCCTGCTGGGCTTTATTGAAGCGGTGGATTTCATCGATAAAGACGATCGTCCTCTGGCCGCTGCGGCGGGCTTCTTCTGCTTCATGCATGACGTTTTTGATGTCTTTGATCGAGCTGTCAACAGCGGAGAAGGTGACAAAGCGCGCACTGGCGGTGTGGGCGATGATGCGGGCCAGGGTTGTTTTTCCACAGCCGGCAGGACCCCAGAGAATCATCGAGGGAATTTCATCCTTCTTGATCATGGTGCGCAATATCCTGCCTGGTCCAAGCAGGTGTTCCTGGCCGACATATTCATTGAGACTGACCGGGCGCATGCGGTCGGCAAGCGGGCTGGATGTATCATCAAACAGTGAGATGTTTTCGGTTTTCATATATCTATTTTAGCGCATGGCAGGAAACATTACTTCTTTTCAGAAACGGGCCGTCTGACCGTACTGATGAGCTTTGTATGTGAGAGCCTTTCGGAAAGTGTCTGATGATGCGTAACCATATGTACAAAGCCGATTAACAGAATCAGCAGATAGATGCCGGCATAAATGCCGCCCAGAATCAGGATGGCACTCTGTCTTAGTCTGATCAGAGTCAGACTTTCCAGCATCAGCCAGGGAATGAAGAAAAGGATGGTCAGACGGATGGCTGTATGACAGAACAGCTGGTACCAGTGTGGCTTTGTGCCGGATACATCTGCTCTTCTGATGCTGGTGACTTTTTTGCCTGGGGTAGAACCTTTCATCAATAGAGGCATCACAATAAAGTAGAGCGGTATGGCAAGCAGAAGTCTGCTTTCATGCAGGTGAAGTGACAATACGCTGTTAGTAATTTCCAGTATGAAAAACAGAATGCAGGCACAGAAAAGATCAATACAGAAGGATGAAAGTCTGCGGAAGAAAGAGATGGATGTACCGCGCTGGTAGGAGACATTGTCAATCTCCTCACGGGATGGCAGAATCTTCATAAAGGGAATCGCCACGGCATACCCCAGCATTCCTCCGGATGTATTGACAATCAGATCATCCACATCAAACAGCCGGTAGGAACCTGGGTAGATGAAGTAAAGACCGGAAAGCTGGGTCAGTTCAAAAAAGAGAGACAGCAGGAAGGATAATAATACGGTCTTTTTGAAATCACATCTGAAATAGATACGCATGTACATGCCAAACGGCATGGTCATGAACAGGTTGAACAGAGTGATCAGAAAATCACTGCTGTTAAGAATGTATAGGGGCGGCATTGCGATGGCACGGATGCGATGACAGGCATGGATGATATCCTGAACAAAGTGAAACGGCACCAGCTGCACCGCTCTTCCATGCAGTGAAGCTGCTGTTGCCGGATCCGGCAGGGGCATAATGACAAGACAGTAAATGCACAGCATATACAGCCAGAAGGAATAGACAATCATAATGCGCAGGCTTCTGATGGAACCGTATTTGTGATAATTCCAGGCAATATAGAATATTGAAAAGAATAGAGCGACCCATGGAAAGATCTGTATCGCTGCTCTGATCGCTTCATAATATGTGCTCATGGATAAGATTATAGCGAAATAGAATGCAAACA
>ONOV01000045.1 GCA_900319505.1 uncultured Erysipelotrichaceae bacterium | reverse complement strand
AGCCGGTGCAATAGAGAGATATCCCTTGCCATGGTGTCATAGATGCCCTCCCGCTGTACTTTGATGATGACTTCATCTCCGTTTTTGAGAATGGCATGATGTACCTGGGCAATGGAGGCAGAGCCGATCGGTGTTTCGTCGATGGACTGGAAGTATTCATGCCAGTTTTCACGATAGGAATGGCTGATGACTTTTTCTACAGCAGAAAAGGGCATGGGGGCAACATTGGAATCGAGCTTCATCAGCTCATCACAATATGCCTGGGGCAGAATATCACTGTGCAGGGACATGATCTGACCGAGTTTGATAAAGGTCGGTCCAAGTTCTTCCAGAATGATGCGCAGCTTTTCCGGGGTAATACCGCGGGTGATCTTATTGCGCATTAAAACCTGCCGTATCTCTTTGAGCCGGCGGGAATTGTTCATCTCTTTTTCATTCTGTTCTGCCTGTGCCATGAAAACCAGCTTTCTATCTATCCATTATACAGGAAAGGCATACCGTTTCAGTATGCCTCAGACAAATTATTCAGCTTTGGAATCGCCGCTGAGCTCTTTGAGAAGCTCTTCTTTTTCTTCAGGTGACAGAGAAGAAACAAACTCCTTATAATCCTTTTTCTTTTCTTCCTTTTCCTTTTCAGCATGTACTTCATCTGCCTTGTGTTTGAGCTCCTGATTGAGCTCCTTGCCGGTGTTAACCGTCTCCTGTCCTTTCTTGACCAGGACATCGGCGGCATCGGATGCTTTTTCTGCCACAATAGCAGCAGCGCCGACACCGGCAAGGAGAATGTTCTTCAGGCTTTCATTTAACTTATCCATGATATGACCTCCATCTGTTAACTACAGTATAATGCGCTTACTGACCGATTCTCAATTGATAATGAAGACAAAATAAATCAACTGTAAAACAGTCAGAAAGGCAGATGAAAAGAAGATGAAAAATATGTGTGAAAATGTGTGAAGCCGCCCAAATCCGGTCTCCTATTGACGCGTGTGGTAAAATAGAACCAAACGTTGATAAAAAAATCGGTATATCAGCGTGAATATCGTAAGGGAGATGGTGTAATGAGTGATGAAGTAATGACATTGGACAGTCCTTTCACAAAGGAAGCTTTTGCCAGAATTGATGCGGAGAACCTGAGTATCAGCGAACTGGCAGACAGAATCCGCAGGGGTGATCGCGGCTGCATGATGAAGATGTACACCATACTGCACGACGATCTGGTTGCGATTGCCGGGAAGACAATTGAGAATGCCAGGGAAGCAGAATATCTTGTCCGCAAGTCTTTTGCGGAAGTGTTCTACAATCATGAGAATATTGATCCGGATCTGTTTGAGCTGAACCTGATTCAGGTATTAAGTGAAAACACAAGAAAGATGAATATCCGCAATACATACACAAAGGCTCTGGATAAGCCGCTTGTACTGGAACCGAAGCAGGAAGCGCCTGTCATTGCGGCCGGCAGTGATGGGGCTGCGGCGCTGGATTACAGTGAAGCAAGTGACATTGCGGATGCCGGTGCTCTTGAAACACCGGCAGACAAAGAAGAGGAAGTCAGCCGGACAAGAGCGATTCCGGTCATCCTCTCTACCGCGGCTGCCATTTCCGGGGTTGCGGCAGGTGCCAATTATGTCCATACGCAGCGCGTCAGAAGGGCCAAGGCAGCCAGCTACAGCCAGATGATGAACGCGTTGAATATCAGCTTTGCGACTAACAGTGACGGTACGGAAAAGAATGTATTTGAATATACACCGAACGGGGAACAGTCCGTCAGTGATCTGGTGAGCTTCTCCGGCGGTACACTGGCAGCAAATACAAAGGCCATCAACCTGAACCGGGTTGGTGAAACACTGGTAACTTATTCCTTAAGTGCAACGGATTCCTATCATCAGACAGCCCGTACTTCTGTGACCCGCACTTACATGGTCACCGATACAAGAGCACCTGAGATTTCTCTGTCTTCTGACAGTGTGGAACTGACAGAAGGGGATTCCTTTGATGCCGGCAGTGTTGTGGCAAGTGTTGCGGATCCGGCTGATGGTGCCCTTGTAAAAGTGGACAGCGAACCGGCCAGGCTTGTTGATGATGCCGAAGGCCGTATGTATGAAACAGGCTGGTATACGGTACAGAGCAGTGTAAATACCAGCAAGGCAGGAGAATATAACGTTCTGATCCATGCCTGTGACAACCATGGCAATGTGACCGAAGCGTCCGTTCCGGTAACAGTAAAAGCAAAGCCGGCAGTCAATCTTGTATCAGCCAGCTCTGCTGCAGTAACCGGTACAGCAGCCGTCAATACAGGCGACAATGTCTCAACAGCCTATAGTCTGCTGACTGGTACATATGGCTTAACCAAGGCTGCGGCCGCCGGTATCATGGCCAATATCCAGATTGAATCCACTTTCAATCCAGCCGCAGGATCTTCCTACTATGGCATCTGCCAGTGGGGCGGCAGCAGATTAAGCAATCTCATTGCTTTCTGTGCAGCCAATGGCTACAGCTCTTCTTCCTTTGAAGGACAGCTGGCCTTCATGATCTCTGAGATGGGAAGCGGTATGATCGCTACCATGAATCAGGTAGCGGATTCAGCCGATGGTGCAGCTCAGGCCGGTGTGTACTTCCGTACGACATTTGAAAGAAGTGCAGGT
>ONOV01000161.1 GCA_900319505.1 uncultured Erysipelotrichaceae bacterium | reverse complement strand
TCTGTTTGAACAGGAAAATGCCAATATTGAAAACCTTGGTGTCTATCATTCCAAGGAAAGAGGCGTTGAGGTTGTCATCCGTGCAACGGGTGAAGTATCTGTTGAAAGAATGACATCTGTTCTGAAGGATGCCGGCTGGACTGTCGTCAATGTATGGCAGACCAAAGCAGAAGAAGCTTATAAGAGTTCCAAGTAAACAATGTGAAAGGGAAAGCCGGATGGCTTTCCCTTTCAGCTTCGATAGACCGTTCTTGAAATAACGATGGAATCCGGTTTCTGATACTCCTGTTCCAGGAAGGTAAGATAGCTTCCCGGCGTGACAAAGCCGGAAGGTGTAACGAGTCTCAGATCTTCATTGCGGATGAGCTCATCGGCTAACAGGACACAGTTTGTTGAAGCGACAAAATAGGTCCGGAAACGGCCGGAAGAGAATTTATAGAAGGAAGCACCGGTATTGCGGTAGACACGGGAAGCGTAGTCTGCTGCGGTACTGGTGTCTTTCTTTTCTTTTTCCAGTCTTTCATATAAAGGCTGCCAGACAACGGTACGTTCCATCATGGTATGGATCCGCTTCTCTACCATTTCCTTCTGTTTCTCATTCAGCCTTAAGCCATACTGAATGATCGTCTTATCCTCACTTTCAGCCGCATTTTCAAGAAACTTCTTCTGATCAATCACAATCAATACGCCATCGCCTAATGTTCCACCCAGTGTCCTGTTTTCAGGATCATGGCATCCATAGGAGTAGATCATGCCTTTATAAGCAATATCGATGTGGCCGAAGCGCTCAAAGCCCGACCCCTTGCAATAGACATACACATAAAGATCAGCAGGTGTTGTATCCTTAGGCAATTGATCTGCCTGCTGGATAATAACCCAGGCCCGCATCGGTACAAATGCACTGAACAGTAAAGGCAGAGACAAAGACCATGTACGATGGCGGGCAATCCAGCTGTCAGGAAAGAAACGGGTGCAGTCAACAAGAAACGCCCGCAGACTGTAGGTCACAAAGAAGCTGCCTGCTAAAAGAGAAAGAATCCAGCGCTTCAAAGAAAAGGAAGCCCCGAGAATCAGAAACAGACCAAGAAGACCGGCATAAATCGTATAGAGAAACTGCCGCAGGAAATGAGCCTGTCTGTCTCTTGCAATGACATAGCAGTTGATGGCGGACAGAAACGCTGCCGCCAGCATCCATACACCTACCAGAAAGAAGATGTTATACATGTATTTTCCCTGTGCAAACAGCAGAGGAATGCCGATGGCAAAGGCAAGACAGTTCAGGACCAGATCAACACTGTCGTTGGTGCGCAGCCCCTTATGTGTACTGATCCGGTTGACGATCGGCTCATACAGACACAGTAAAAGTAATAATACTGTCACAATAATCCAGCTGATCGAACGCATGGACAGAAACAGAATGCCAAGCAGTATACCGGCAAGATCTGCCGCCAATGTACCATAAGTATGGAAGAAGTTTTTCATATCTGACATTATAAACAGCTTTGTGCGGCAATCCAGGCTGGAATAGACAAAACCGGAACATTGCTGTTCCGGTCTGTGCTAAAGTTTTGCGCAGTCTTTCAGTTTCCGTTTGACGCCGTTCAGGACAACATAGCCCTCTTCCGGTTCTTCATGAACAATATACTGATGGCCGCTTTCCGGATGATCATGCCCATACTTTGTCGTACAGGTCAGATCTTCCTTTGTTTTTACCTTATGACCGTCATCAGATACCATGCGTTTTCTCTTTCTGGCTGCGACGCTTGAAATAATGGCAATAATGATGACAGCCCAGAAGATTACCTCAAAGACAAGAAAGGCCGGAAACATGGCTTACTGCTCTTCTTTCACGGTCTGTTTCACCCCTTCTGCTAAGCCCGCCAGTGAGGCGATTTCAGAAGGAATGATGATCTTGGTTGCCTTGCCGTCAGCGGCCTGGCCAAAGGCTTCCAGAGACTTGAGCTTAATGACGGCATCATCCGCATGAACATCTTTGATCATGGAAAGACCCTGGGCGGTAGCTTCCTGAACCTTACGGATGGCTTCTGCCTTACCTTCCGCATCCAGGATCTGTTTCTGTTTTTCGGCTTCAGCTTTGAGAATGGTAGCCTGTTTGTCCGCTTCTGCATTGAGAACAGCAGATTCCTTATGGCCTTCTGCTTCCAGAATCATGGACTGTTTCTGACCTTCTGCGGTGAGGATGGCAGCTCTCTTTTCACGTTCTGCCTTCATCTGCTTT
>ONOV01000157.1 GCA_900319505.1 uncultured Erysipelotrichaceae bacterium | reverse complement strand
ATACAGCATGCAGGATATATTTCAGCAGGAAGCCTTCCCGTACGCCGTTTTCCGAATTGTAGAAACATTGAATATCGAACATGTCGCTGATACATTTCAGCATTCTGAGTCCCGGAATGAAAACATCCTGGCGGTCGGCGGATACGGACTGGCGCATGGCATGAATGTAAGCCGGATTGTCATCCACGAGCCCATCATAGATCTCATGAAGCTCTTTGGCGCGGAAGGAGCGTTCATCATAGTACAGGGTGCGGCACATGGCCTGACAGGCCCGTACCGTTCCGCCGACCCCGAGTCCATTGCCATGGGATACAAGCAGAGGATGTTCTTCTTTCAGCTCTTTGAGTACCGGGGTAATGCCGTCAATGTAATAGGGCATGCGGCGCAGGCGGACGCATCCAAGCGGAATGGAAGCCTGATCGATAATCTGATTGTCCCGGAAGGCAACAAATTCCGTTGATCCTCCGCCTACATCGATCAGCAGTCCTTCACTGATCCGCCGGTCAAATGAGGTTCCGTAGAAATCGCAGGCAGCTTCCTCTTCCCCTGAAAGAATCCGTACGGAAGTAATACCGGTATTGGCAATCGCATTGACAAGCTGCCTGCCGTTGTCAATGCCTCTGCCGCAGGCGGTGATATCCGCATGGATTTCACTGACACCGGCTTTCTCACATTCTTTTTTATACTGTTCCACAATGGCAGCTGCTCTATGAATCCCATCCAGTGACATATGACCGCAATTGACATACTGAACCAGATGGGCAGCAGTTACCAGATAATTCTCTTTCTGAATATTTGGTCCATCTACGGCATAAATCAGAAGAACAACCGTATTTGAACCGATATCGATGACGCCGTAACGCTTCTGCATAATAAGTACCCCTTTTCCATTATAAGGGTTTTACGTAAGAAAAGGGTGGTGACAGTAACAGCAGGCTGATATAATGGGAGAAGCGAAAGATGGAGGAATATCATGTATAAACGTGTGTTGCTTAAGCTCAGCGGAGAAGCACTGGCTGGGAAGGACTCGACTTTCGACTCGGATGTACTCCATGATCTGGCAAAGGAGATCAGGGAAGTACAGGGTAAAGGAGTTGAAGTTGCTGTTGTTGTCGGCGGCGGCAATATCATCCGCGGCAAGATGGCGGTTGAGCTCGGCATGGACCGTACCCAGGGTGACCATATGGGAATGCTGGCAACAATCATCAATGCTCTGGCCATACAGGCTGCGCTGGAAGCAGAAGGCGTAGATACCCGTGTACAGACTGCAATCAATATGCCGGAGGTGGCAGAGCCGTTCATTGAAAGAAGAGCGGTCAGACATCTGGAAAAGGGAAGAGTCGTCATCTTCGGCGGCGGCACCGGCCTGCCTTTCTTCTCAACCGATACGGCGGCTGCCTTGAGAGCATCTGAAATCAAGGCAGATGCGATCCTGATGGCAAAGAACGGGGTTGACGGTGTCTATTCGGCAGATCCTAAGAAAGATCCTGATGCAAAGCGTTTTGATACATTGACTTATATGGATCTGCTGGAAAAGAATCTGCAGGTCATGGATTCTACGGCAACGAGCTTATGTATGGATAACAACATGACAATCATGGTCTTCAATATGAATGAAAAGGGCAATATTGTCAGAGCCTGCATGGGCGAAAAGATTGGTACAATTATAAAAAAAGGAGAATAATCTATGTCTTATCCCATTATTGACACCAGCACAAAGAAAATGGACAAAGTGCTGGAACATCTTCACGATGAACTCAATACCATCCGTACCGGCATGGCCAATGCCAAGATGCTGGACAGAGTCGAGGTTGACTACTACGGTTCCCCGACGCCGCTGAACCAGATTGCCGGTATCAGTGTACAGGAAGGCCGCACTCTTGTGGTCAAGCCGTATGATCCTTCTTCTCTGAAGGACATCGAAAAGGCCATCAATAAGGCCGACATCGGCATCGCCCCGGCTAACGACGGCACGGTCATCCGTCTGACGGTTCCGGAACTGACGGGTGAAACACGTAAGGAAATGACCAAGAAGGTATCCAAGATCGCCGAAGAGTGCAAGGTTCAGATCCGCAACATCAGAAGAGAAGCCAATGATGTTGTCAAGAAAGACAAGACACTCGATGAGGACAGCCAGAAGGATGCCAAGGAAGAAGTGCAGAAGCTGACCGATTCCTATATCAAGAAGATTGAGGAAGCAGCTGATAAGAAGAGCAGGGAAGTACTGAAGGTCTGAGTACAATGAAAAGAACTCTGTCAAAAAGGATGGAGTTCTTTTTTCTGTGCGAAGGAATATCTAGTACAATGAAACCATGCATAAGCTTGTTTTAAAGAATATTACCGTAGAGGATCACAGGCGAAGGATTGTGGATGATGTGTCTCTGGAAACGGAAGGAGATCTGCTTGTGATCGGAGAAAGCGGAGCGGGCAAGACAACGCTTCTCAAGGCAATGGCAGGTCTGCTGGATGATGAGGGCCAGGTGATTCTGGATGAAAGGGATATTTCTTCCCTTCCTTCTCATGCCCGTCATATGTCCATGATCTTTCAGAAAGCAGCTCTGCTGTCGCATGTAAAAGTAAGGGAAAATATCGGCTATGGGCTGCAGGCGGCAGGATACAGCCGCAGTGAAATCCGCAATATGGTGGAAGAGACAGCTTCGCTTCTGCATATCCAGTCCCTGCTTGAGCGCTATCCGGCAAAGCTCAGCGGCGGGGAAGCACAGCGTGTGGATATGGCCAGGGCAATCGTAAGAAGACCGGATGTGCTTCTGATGGATGAGCCGTTTTCTTCCCTGGATCGACGGCTTGCATGGCAGCTTGAAAAAGAGATTGCTTCATTATGTGAAAAGTTCGATATCATGCGGGTTATGGTAAGTCATGAAATGGAAGATGCCATGCGCTTTACAGGGAAAATTGTCTATCTTTCCCATGGGCGGCTGATTGAAGAAGGCACGGCAGACAGTCTGATGGACAGGCCGCAGCAGCTTGAAACAGCCCGTTTTTTCGGCCAGCCCTCCATGCAGGAAACTGTCTGTACCGTCAGGAACCATCATGGAAAGATCCTGCAGGAAGACATGGAAACAGAGCTGGAAGATGGGACTTATACAGCTCTTTTCAGACCATACTGGATTGAAGCAGGAAAAGGACCTGCCTATGCGGTGCAAAGCTGCCGGCGGTATATGGATCATTATGAAGTGATTCTTTCAGACGGCATACTGGTATGCACACACGTGTCATGTGATACAGTCATTGCTTTCTGTTTGAAAAAGGTGCTTCTCTACAATACAGAAGGGCAGTTATGCAGTATCTGGACAGGATGAGAAAACAAAGTGATAATGCTATAATCAGACTCGAGGTGAAAGAATGAAAGAGTGCAAACATCTTGCCATCATTATGGATGGCAACGGCCGCTGGGCAAAGGCAAAGGGCCTGCCCCGCACAGCCGGACATAAAGTCGGTGCAGACAATGTGCGTACCATTGCCATTGCGGCGGATGCGGAAGGTGTCAGATACCTGACACTGTATGCCTTCTCAACGGAAAACTGGAAAAGGAGCCAGGATGAAGTCAGTTATCTCATGAAGCTGCCGGCTTATCTTTTCAGAATGTACATGAAGGAATTTCTGCAGAGAAACATGCGGATCAGACTGATTGGTGATCTGAGACCATTGCCGGATGCGACCAGGAAAGTACTGCTGGAAGCAGCTGAGGAATCAGAGAAGAATACCGGTTTATCTTTGATCATTGCGATCAACTACGGCTCTCATGATGAAATCTTAAGGGCTGTCAACCATTATGCCGAAGATATCAGAGCCGGCCGGGCTGAGCCGGGCATTGATGAAGCCGGCTTTGAACAGTATCTTGATACAAGAGATTTCCCGCCGGTGGATCTGCTGATCAGAACATCCGGGGAAGAGCGTATTTCCAATTTCCTGCTGTGGCAGATTGCCTATGCGGAAATGGAATTCATTCCGGAGTCATGGCCTGAGTTTACCCCGGAAGTTCTGCATCGGTGCCTGGAAGAATACAGCAAACGCGACAGACGTTTCGGAGGAGTGCATTAATGGCTGGAAAAGTAAATAAGGCAATGATCACCAAGACTTTAACTGCAATGATCCTGATTGCGGTGTGTCTGCCGCCGGTTCTGCTCGGCGGGATCTGGATTAAAATCCTGACGGCAGTGGTTGCGGCACTTGCCAGTTATGAAATTGCCAATATTCAGAGTGAAAAAGCCAAGTGGGTGACAACCATCATCAATCTTGTGGTGATGCTCGGCCTGATTGCCTGTCCGGAGCGTCTTTTTGCGATGATCCAGGCATTCTATGCGACGATCCTGTTTCTCAGTGTGCTGATTGACAAGGATACAACGGCGGAGTTTGCGGCATACTCATTCATGCTGACAATGATTGTCAGTATCGGTCTGCGCGGCGTTCAGCATTTCTATACGTTTGAAAACGGCTTTACGATCTTCCTTTTTGTGGCATTGACATGCTATGCATGTGATACCGGGGCCTATTTCTTCGGTGTCTTTTTCGGCAGGCATAAGATGATTCCCCGGATCTCTCCCAATAAGACCTGGGAAGGTTCCATCGGCGGCTATTTCTCCGGTGTTGGCATCGGTTTACTGATCGGTTTTCTGTGTGCACACTTTCTGCCGACAAGTCCTGATGCACTGCCGGCTTCATTGATTGTCGCAGCTTCTCTGACACTGCCTTTACTGGCGCAGCTGGGCGATCTTTCCTTCTCCAGTGTCAAGCGTCATTTCGGCATCAAGGACTTCGGTTCCTTCCTGCCGGGCCATGGCGGCATTCTGGATCGGATTGACAGTCTGGTATTCTGTCTGATGTTCTTTGAAGCACTGATGCTGTTATGGAAGATATGAAAGAGCTAGTTCTATTAGGGGCCAGCGGCTCAATCGGTACCCAGACGGTTGATATTGTCCTTCAGCATCCCGATCTGTTCCATGTACGGGCATTGAGCGTCGGCCATAACATCAAAGAGTTAAGAAAGATACTGGCCTGTCTTGATACAGAGCTGATCTGTGTACAGGAAGAAAAGGATGCCCACTTGCTGCAGAAGGAATATCCGCAGCGCAGGTTTGTGTATGGAGATACGGGACTGCTGACACTGGCTGGATTGAAGGATTATGATGTTCTGGTCAATGCCTTAGTCGGGTTTGCGGGGTTTGCCCCGACCATGAAGGCGATTGAAACAGGACATGAAATTGCGCTTGCCAATAAGGAAACGCTGGTGGTCGGCGGTGAGCTGATCACAGATGCAGTAAAGAAGTACGGCGTGAAGCTTGTACCGATTGATTCGGAGCACAGTGCCATCTATCAGTGCCTGCAGGGCAATCGCAGAAGTGATGTGAAACGCTTATGGATCACATGCTCCGGCGGTGCTTTCCGTACCTTAACCCGTGAACAGATGAAAGATGTAACGGTGGATGATGCCCTGTCCCATCCTAACTGGCACATGGGACCCAAGATCACAGTGGACTGTGCCAATCTGATGAACAAGGGCTTTGAAGTCATGGAAGCCCATTATCTTTTCGGCATGGATTATGACGATATCAGAGTGGTCATGCACCCGCAGTCGGTGGTACATTCCATGGTGGAATATGTCGACCATTCTTTTATTGCGCAGCTTGGGGCGCCGGATATGCGTCTGCCGATCCAGTATGCCCTGACCGGTCCTGAACGCTATTACTACAAAGAAGAGAATCCCATGGATCTGTGGCAGGGGATGGATCTGCACTTTGAGGCACCGGATACAGAGAAATATCCATTGCTTGCGCTGGCCTATGAAACAGGCAGAAAAGGCGGTATTCTTCCGGCTGTGATGAATGGGGCAAATGAAGAAGCCAATCTGGCATTCCGCCAGAAGAAAATTCCGTTTCTGAAGATTGAGGAGATTGTGATGGGGGCAGTACGCGCATGTGTATGGCAGCCGGTAAATACAGAAGCTGATCTGATCAGAGGAGACCGCTTCGGCCGGGATTATGCACAGCGCATGATAAAGGAGACCCTGAATTGATGCATACAGTACTTACAGTCATACTTTTTATTCTGATGCTTTCCATCATCATTGTGATTCATGAGTGGGGGCATTATATCGCCGCCAAATCCTTTGGTGTATATGTCTATGAATTTTCCATCGGGATGGGGCCGGCGATCTGGAAGAAAAAGAAGGGAGAGACGCAGTATTCCATCCGGGCGCTGCCTTTAGGCGGTTTTACTGCCATGGCCGGTGAAGTGGATGGAGATGAAGCCTATCCGGATGTGAAAGTGCCGGATGAAAGAAGACTCATCAATATCGCCTGGTGGAAGAAGGTGATTATTCTTCTGGCCGGGGTATTCATGAACTTTTTATTGGGATGGATCATTTTCTCGCTTGTACTGCTTTCCTATGGCTCTTTCCGCATGTCTGCCAAGCCGGTTGTAGAATCGGTCAATGCCGGATCGCCGGCTGCTGAAGCAGGGTTTGAGGCAGGCGATCGGATTGTGAAGATCGTCAAAGAAGACGGAACATCCATTGAACCGGAATCCTTCCTGGAAATGCAGTCTTTCATCACCGATGGATCACAGCTGACCGTGACTGTGGATAGAGACAATGAAGAAGTCACCCTCACCGTTACTCCGCAGTACAGTAAAGAAAACGAGGCTTATCTGATCGGTATCAGTGGAGCGGCAGGAGAACTGGTGGATGTAAACCTGGCCAACTGCTGGTACTATGGCGGCTATGAAATGATCTTCATGTTCCGGATGCTGGCCTCTGCCATCGGTGCTCTGGTGCATGGTACCGGCATGCAGAATCTGTCCGGACCGGTTGGGGTCTATCAGGCTACCAGTACCATGGCAAGCTATGGCGTGGCCAGCTATCTGTTTTTTGTGGCGGAGATCTCGGTCAATGTCGGGGTGTTCAACTTGCTGCCGCTGCCGGTGCTGGATGGCGGACAGGTTATCATCACCCTGGCGGAAGCCATAGTCAGACATCGCCTTTCCACAAAAGTCAGGATGGCGCTGATTCTGATCAGCTGGGGTCTGCTGATCCTTTTGATGCTGGCGGTGACATGGCAGGATGTCAGCCGGCTGATAACAGGCTGAAGAGAAGATTCTTTTCGCCTGTTTCCTCTATGTAGAGAAAGCGCTTTATTGATATAATCAATGAAGAATTTTCAGGAGGAGCATTATGATTGGTATCATTCTGTGCGGGCATGGACATTATGCCAGCGGTACTTATTCGGCAATTGCCCTGATTGCAGGCAGGCCGGAATGTTTTGAATATGTTGATTTTCTGCAGGAAGACAGTACGGATGATCTTTCTGAGAAACTGAAGGAAAAGGTGGCGCTGCTCAGGCCGAAATGCCGGGAAGGCATTGTCATCTTTACGGATATGGCCGGTACTTCTCCTTACAAGGAAGCGGTTGAGCTCAGAGGAGATCTGGTCATGGAATATGATATTGAAGTGGTTACCGGGACAAATACGGGAATGCTTGTGCAGATGAGCATGGCCCGCAGTTATATCCGGGATATGAACAGTTTCGTGGAAACAGCCTTGGCTGAAGGACGCAAACAGATTGCAAGTTTTGAAGAAAACAGGGAGGAAGAATAATGGCTGATATTGTACTCTGCCGTATCGATGAAAGACTCGTGCACGGCCAGATCACGGCGCAGTGGATCGGGTATCTCGGTCTTGACAGTATTGTTGTGGCAGATCGGGATACAGCTGCCAGCAACTTCAGACAGGGGCTGATGGACATGGCTGTACCCAACAGTGTGGAAACGCATTACTGGTCGCCAGAGGAGGCGATCATCCGGCTGAAGGATGATGACAGTCAGAAAAGAACACTGCTGTTAGTGAAAAGTCCGGCCGTACTGCTGCAGCTGCTCAGAGGCGGCATACCGATTGCGGAAGCAGATGTAGGCCTGATGGAAAAGAAGGATAATACGGTGCAGGTGGATACCCAGGTATTTGTCAGTGAAGATGATCGGGATGCGTTACGTAAGATCAAGGAGATGGGAACAGTGCTGTATATTCAGGCGCTTCCCTATGAAGAGAAGAAGGACGATTCAATTCTGTTAAAGTAAGGAGAATTTATGACAGCTTTTTGTCTACTGGTATTTCTGATTGCAGTGGACGGGGGACTGGGAAGCAGATTCCTGCATGCCCCGCTTGTTTCCTGTACACTGCTCGGTCTTGTGCTGGGGGATCCTGCTACAGGACTCTATTATGGTTCGATGTGTGAAGTCGTCAGTCTGATGATGGATGATGAAGCCGGCATGGGTGTATTTGCGGCATGTCTTTTACCGGCGGTGATCAAAGGCGGAGGAGATAACAGTGTTTCTGTGACCCTGCTGGCTTTGACTTCGGTTGCGGCATTTGGCTTTGAAGCGCTGATGAGTCTTTTTGTTCCGATGGCCAGAAATGCCGCGGAAAAAAGAAACATCCGCTCCCTTGGCGCAGCCAATTTCATTCCGCTTCTGATAAGAGGCGTGCTGGCTGTATGCCTTGGCGCATTTGCCTATACACATGCCAAGGGGATGAGCAGTCTGATTACCAATTTCTATTCCGGCTGTACAGGCATCCTGACAGCGGTGGATGTATTTGCGGGTCTATTGCCGTTTCTTGGTCTGTCGGTTGTATTGCGCAATCTTTCACTGCAGAACCATTATGGCGCATTGTTTGCCGGCTTTTCCACAGCGCTTCTGGCCGGGGCGCACAACAGCTGGACACTGCTTGCCTGCAGTGCCATCGGGTTCGGCTTTGCTTTCTATGATTTCCATCATAGAGAAGTGACAAAGAATGATCGTACGGCATCTTCATCCAGTACTGTCACAAAGAAAGGAAGTGCAGAGAAATGGTGGTAGGAACAACTCCTTATCAGGACCGCAAGGAAGCGTATCCGCTCGATCGTAAAACGCTGCGCAGAACTGCTCTGCGTTCCTTCTTCATGCACGGGTCAAAGAACAGTGAAACCGGTACATCCATCGGGTGGACATGGGCCATTGCCCCGGCACTTGCCAGGATTCATACGGATGAACAGGATCTTTCCACCAGCCTTGGCCAGAACCTGGAATACAATGAGACATCACATCTGTTCTGTACGCTTGTGATGGGTGTTTCCCTGGCCATGGAGGCACAGAAATGTGATCCGGCGGAAATCCGTTCGGTCCGTACTTCACTTGGCCTGGCCCTGCATTCATTGGAAAAGACAGCTGTGTTCGGCTTTGTATTCCCCTGGCTGTTAACGGTGCTGAATGCCATGATATCCGGCAACAATTATCTGGCGCCGGTAATCTATGGTGCTGTTCTGCTGGTATTGACAGTCATTCTGCGTTTTGTGCTGATCAATGTCGGCTATCGTCAGGGCGCACGTATCTTTGAAAAAATTGCAAGGGATGAGGATCGTCTCAAGAAAGCATGCACGATCTGGGGCGTATTTACCATTGGTGCCTTGATCGGGGTAAGTGGCGTACATTACTGGTTTACCGGCAATTCTGCCCTGAGTACCAACAGTCTTCTCTCCGGCAATGCAAGTCCTGCCTTTGCAGTACTTGGACTTGGCGTAACGCTATTGCTGTATCATCTATTGACACGGAAGAACTGGACGCTTGGCAGATGTGTATGGCTGCTGGTATTGATTGCGCTTGTGTTCGGTTTCCTTTCACTTCTGTAGGTCTGAGGCACAGATCTTTGCAAAGATCTGTGTTTTTTCTTTTCTGGATTGTGGATCTTTTTATTTATCGGCGAATGTATCTGGTAGAGAGGTAAACGAAAATGACAGTTAAAGAAATGCCGGTATGCGAACAGCCAAGAGAAAAAGCAAAGCTGTACGGCATCCGCTCACTCAGCTCAGCCGAACTTCTGTCGGTTCTGTTAAGAACCGGCCGGAAAGGTACAAATGCCATTGAGACTGCTGATGAACTGCTGCGCAAAGCAGGCGGTGTCGGCCGTCTTGCGTCAATGAGTATGAAGGAACTGACCCAGATCAAAGGTATTGGCGAGGTCAAGGCATTGCAGATTACGGCTGCCTTTGAACTGAATCGCCGCATTGCTTTGGAAGAAACAAGACATCGTGATCTTGTGACGGAGCCTGAAGTATTAGTGGAATGGCTGAAAAAGGAAATCGGGTTAAGCATGCAGGAGGAGTTTCTGGTGGTGTATCTGGATGTGCAGCACAGGATCATCAGTTATGAAGTCCTTTTCAAAGGAACACTGAACATGTCCTGCATCTATCCCCGGGAGGTATTCAAGCAGGCCCTGCTGTCCAACTGTACATCTCTGGTGCTTGTCCATAATCATCCGGATGGTGAAGTCACGCCCAGCAGCGATGATCTGACGGCAACCGCAGAAATCATCAGACTCGGCACTTATTTCGATATTGAAGTGATGGATCATCTGATCGTATCACGGAAACAGTATCTGTCCTTCAGGCAGGAGGGAATTCTGCCGATGGCGCAGAAGCCTGTGAAATGATAGAATGAACGTTGATCAGGGACAGGAAGGGAGGCAGTGCATGCATAGAATCATGAAAACATTGCTGCAGGGGCTTCTCTGTTCTGCCCTTGTCTTATCCTGCGGCTGCAGCGGCACTTCACGCACCATTGCCTATACGGTGTATCCGATCGGCTATCTGCTGAACCGGATCGGCGGCAGTACGATACATGCCGTATCGGTGCAGAGCGATACCATGGTGCAGAATGCACAGGCTGTGGATGATTTCAAAACGGTCCTGTCGGGAAGTGCGGTCTTCATTCATATGGGAGATCTGGAGCCATATCTAAGCGTACATGAAGAAGATGTGCAGAAGTACGCAAAGGAAAAGCTGGATCTCAGCGGGGAAACCGCGATCTATGATTTTGCCAGGTATCACTCTGATGGAACGGAAAGTCCTTATTATCAGGATGACTGTTTTGGAAATGTCGATGTCTGTGAGAAGGAACAGAGTGTATGGCTGGATCCCATTTCCATGTTATCAATGGGCCGCAGTATCTGTGCCTGGCTTAAGGAAAAGTATCCGGAGGATGCGGACTACTACCAGAGCAATATGGATACCCTGGCCAATGAGCTGATTGAACTGGACGGACAGTATCAGACGATGGCATCCGATCTGAAAAAGGAAGGGAAGACGCTGAAGTTTGCCACGATGTCCTCCGGTTTCGGGATCTGGCAGAATGCCTATGGCTTTGAAGTGTATCCGGTGGTATTGTCGCGCTATGGCGTACTGCCTGATGCTGCACAGCTTGCGGCAGTCAAAGAGCGTCTTGCATCAGATGATGTAAAGTACATCGTGTATGAGCTCAATATGAGTGATGCGATGAAGGCTGTATTCAGTACATTGGAAGAACAGATGGGACTGACCCGGATTGAGCTTTCCAATCTTTCTTCTCTGAGCACAACCCAGATGCAGGATGGAAAGGATTACCTTTCCGTGATGAAAGAAAATCTTCTGGTTCTTGAAACAGTAGAACCGGATGACATTGAGGAGTGATGATATGAAGAAACTGATGCTGGTGGATGGCAATTCCATGTTATTCCGTGCCTATTACGCCACGGTATACGGAACCATAATGCGTACCTCTTCCGGGGTGCCGACCAATGCCGTATTCGGCTTTTTAAGCATGCTGCAGAAGGCATTGGACAGTGAACAGCCGGATGCGGTATATGTTGCTTTTGATGCAGGCAAGCATACCTTCCGTCATGATCTGTATGCGGACTATAAAGGAAACCGCAAGCCGGCGCCGGATGATCTGGTGCCGCAGTTTCAACTGACCCGTGATCTTCTGAGTGCCTACCACATCAGCTGGAGTGAGATGAGTGATATTGAAGCGGATGATCTGATCGGTACGATGAGCAGGAAGTATCCGGATTTCAATACTGTGATCTTTACCAGTGATCATGATTACCTGCAGCTTGTGGATGATACAACATCAGTTCTTCTGATGAAGAAGGGCATGAGTGAAATGGAGATCATGACGCCGGAAAGAATTCAGGAAGCAATGGGTGTGACACCGCTTCAGGTTATTGATCTCAAGGGGCTCATGGGAGATAAGTCCGATAATATTCCCGGTATTCCCGGGGTTGGTGAAAAGACGGCTGTCAAGCTGCTGAGTCAGTATGGAAGTGTGGAAGAAGTTGTGGCCCATGGGGATGAGATCAAGGGTGCCCTTGGCAGAAAGGTCAGAGAAGGGAAGGACATGGCGCTGCTGTCCAAGAAGCTTGCGACCATCAGAAGAGATGTAGATATTGATGTGAAGATTGAAGACTGCATGTTCAGCCCGGATTATGCTTCTCTGGTTCATTTCCTTGATACTCTTGAAATGAAGGCATTAGCTGGAAGGTATCGGGAACGGCTGAACAGCAGTGCTGCCGGAGCTGAAAAGAAAAAGACAGAATATGTCAGCACCATGCCTTCCTTGTCCGGCAGGGTCTATGTCTTTCTGGATGAAGATGGAGAACACTTCATGGATGCCGCTGCCAACGGCATTGCCATATCCGATGATCATGGCACATACTATGAAACAATTGATGATGTGAAAAAGGACGCTTCCTTCCTGCAGGTACTGAAGGAAGGAAAGTGCTGCGGCTTTGATACAAAGCGCATGAAGCACATTCTGAAGCGCTGCGGCATTGAAAGCGCTTTTTCAGATGATGTCATGATCATGGCCAATCTTGTGAATTCCAATCTGACCAGTCCCGATAAGATCTATGAGACATATGCGTCTGATCTTTCTTTGAAATATGAAGATGTATACGGTCGTAAAAACAAGCCGGTACTGATCGTGGAAAGAGAGAAACAGGCTGAATACGGCGGGGCTTATGCTAATGCGGCACGGATGATTGATGAAGCATGTGCGCCATTATTGAAACAGTATGAGATGGAAGCTCTGTACCATGAGATTGAAATGCCGCTGGAAGATATTCTAGGGGAAATGGAAGAGACCGGCATCCGTGTGGATGAAGGCATTCTCAATGAAATTGCCTCTAAAACAGCAGATGAGATCGATACGCTGCAGAAAGAAATCTATGCCGAAGCAGGAAAGGAATTCAATCTGAATTCACCCCGTCAGCTGGCATCGGTTCTGTATGATGATCTCGGCCTTTACGGCGGGAAGAAGCGTTCCACTTCAGCGGATGTCTTAGCCAAACTCAAAGGCGCCCACCCGATCATTGAACATATTCTGAGCTATCGCAAGCTGTCCAAACTGTACAGCACTTATGCGGAAGGACTCAAGAAGTATATCCATCCGGATGGACGCATTCATACCGTCTTCAACCAGGCAGCAACTTCAACCGGCAGACTTTCTTCATCTGATCCCAACCTGCAGAACATCAGTGTCAGGGATGAAGCCGGCCGGGAAATCAGAAAGGCATTCCTGCCGGATGAAGGCTGTGTGCTGATTTCCTGTGACTATCATCAGATCGAGCTGCGCATGCTGGCGCATATGGCTGATGAGAAGTCACTGATTCAGGCTTTCAATGACGGCATCGATATTCATACCAAAACAGCCATGGATGTATTCGGCGTTGACAAAGATGCGGTCACCCCGCTCATGCGCCGTCAGGCTAAGACCGTCAATTTCGGTATTGTCTATGGTATTTCCGACTATGGCCTGGCCGAACAGCTCGGCACAAGTGTTACTGAAGCACGCGATTTTATTGAAACGTACTATAAGCATTATCCCCGTATCCGTACATACATGGATGAAGTTGTAGCCGATTGTGAAAAGAAGGGCTATGTGACAACATTGATGAACCGCCGCCGTGAAATTCCGGAGATTCATGATAAGAACAGAGCGGTACGTGAATTCGGTCGGCGGGCAGCGATGAATGCCCCGATCCAGGGCAGCGCTGCCGATCTCATCAAGAAAGCCATGATCGATGTGGAGCGGATGATGAAGGAAAAGGGCGTGAAGAGCCGGATGATCCTGCAGGTTCATGATGAACTGATCTTCAATGTGCCTGAGGATGAGATTGAGCTGATGAAACAGCTGATCAATGACGGCATGGTGAATGCCATGAAGCTGAATGTGCCTTTAACCGCAGAATGCGCAGTCGGAAAGGACTGGTACGAGGCCAAGTAATGCCGGAGCTGCCTGAAGTAGAGACGGTTGTCAGAACGCTGGAAAAGCAGATCAGAGATGAAGAGATCCTTGCCGTACATGTGCGCTATCCCAGGATGATTGAGGATGATGTGGACACGTTTGAAAGAACACTGGCACATGAACATTTCCGCCGGTTTGAAAGGCGGGGCAAGTATCTGATCTTCCGGATGGATCATGTAACGCTGGTGGCGCATCTTAGAATGGAAGGCAGATTCTATCTGCAGAAAGATGATGATGCTCTCAGCCGCCATATGCATGTGATCTTTCAGCTCAAAGATCACCGTCAGTTAAGATACCAGGATACGCGCAAGTTCGGGCGTATGAAGCTGTTTCCTCTGGATTATGACTTCAGCCATTTCAAGGATCTTGGGCCGGAGCCTTTGAGTGATGCTTTCAATGCGGATTATATTCATGTCTACCGTTCAGGCAGATCAGAACCGCTGAAGAGTCTTCTGCTGGATCAGCGCTTTACCGCCGGCATCGGAAACATCTATGCGGATGAGATACTGGCCGCCTGCGGCCTGCGGCCGGGCAGGTCCTGCCGCAGAATCACGCGCAAAGATGAAGAACATATCGCATCTGAGACCAAGCGTATCCTGCAGGCTGCTATCAAAGCCGGCGGGACAACCATCCGTACTTATACTTCTTCGCTTGGGGTCGAAGGCACCTATCAGTCGGCGTGCACGGTGCACAGCCGGAAAGTCTGTGCCCGCTGCGGTTCAGAAATACACGTGAAGACAATCGGCGGACGCTCCAGCTACTACTGTCCCCATTGTCAGAAATAAGGAGGTAACCATGCAGAAAATAGGAATTGCCGGTACAATTGCGTCCGGCAAGACATCATTTGCCTTACTGCTGAAAAGAAGGGGCTTTCCGGTATTCAACTGTGATTCCTATGCCCGCATTACAAGACATAATGGCCATCCGGCCTGTGAGAAGATCAAAGAGGTCTTCCCCGGTACGGCAGATGAACATGGCGATATCGATGCCGCAAAACTGGCGGCACTGGTCTTTCATGATGAAGAAAAAAGAAAGATGCTTAATGCCATTGTGCATCCGTATGTTATAGAAGGCATGAATCATTTCTTTGAAAGTCATCAGGATATGCCGTTTGTCTTTGCGGAAGTACCGCTGTTATTTGAAGCAGGGCTGGAAGATTACTTTGATACGATCATCGTCGTCACATGCTCAGAAAAGACGGCGGTAGAGCGGATGATGCGGGATCGCAGCTATACAGAAGAAGAAGCTGAGGCACGCTATCATGCCCAGATCAATAAAGAGGAACAGACCGCAAAAGCGGATATTGTCATTCATAATGACGGTACTTTGAAGGAGCTCGACCAGAAGGTGAATCAGATGGTCGGTACACTGCGCAGAAAGGCAAGGGGAAGATGCTGAAGGGGGAAGATACGTTCCGTACCGAGTGCGTCAACAGCATATCGGAAGACAGTATTGTTTCGCTTCTGAATCTCTATCAGCCACTGATCGGCGGTGAAGGGGTTCTTCTGTATCTGACGCTGCATGCAGAAGCCAAGCACCAGCGCAGCCAGACCACTCATAAACACCTCTCCCGCATGCTGAATATGCCGCTTGATACCATTGAAAGAACAAGATGGCATCTGGAAGAGTTCAATCTGATGCGTACCTTTATCAAAGAAGGAGCGAATCATACTACCTATATCTATCATCTCAATACTCCTCTGCCCAGTGTGGATTTCATTACCAACAAGATCTTCATGAGCCAGTTTGTCAGTGCCGTAGGCAGGAAAGATGCCCAGGAAGTTGCGGCAAGACTCGGCAATGTCGGGATCTCCGTGCAGGGTTTCAAGGAAGTCACCAAGCCGTTCCGCCACGTTGAGATCAATGAAGAAAATACGGTGGAAGAGGCAGTTATGACCCGGATTACCCCGCAGTATACTTTCAGCAGCGACGGGGATATCAATTTTGACTATGACCGGTTTCTGGCCGGAACAAGCCGGCTTGTTTTTCCGCTGGAACTCAGAAATGAAGAAAATCTGGCTTTGATCGGCCGGCTTGGCACACTGTATGGCATTGAGCCGGATGAGATGCGTAAGCTTGTCAAGAGGTGCTGTGAACTTGATCCGCCGGTGTTTCATCCCCATCGGCTCAAAGATCTCTGTTCACGGCATGAGGTTCAGACCAAAGAAACAAAGGACCGCTATGCACTGCCCCCGGCAAGCTTTCTGCAGTCCTATATGAACGGCAGACCGCTGCCGCTGTCGGATAAGAAGATACTGGAATACCTGTCGGTGGAGATGCATTTTTCCAATGAAGTCATCAATATCATGATGGAGTACATTCTCCATAAGAGCAACAACCGCCTGTCACCCAAATTTGTGGAACTGGTGGCAGGAGAATGGGCCAGGGACGGAATTGAAACACGTGAACAGGCAATTGAAGAGACCCATAAGAATACCGCAGCACCTGCTTCCGGCCGCCCGCGTAAAGTGATCGATCTGCCGGATTATATGAAGCAGGAACATAAAAATGAAGGTGTGGATGAAAAACTGATGGATGAACTGCTGGAGTGGCAGAAGAAGTCAGGACAGGAGAAGGGCAATGGCTGAAAATAACGGAAAGTGGAAGACAATGGACTATCATGTCACCCCGTCCGATTCCTATGAGAAGCAGAGTCAGGCGCTGTTTGAAGCGGTATGGGATACGCCCGGGATCAATTACCTTCTGGATCAGAAGATCATGACCCCGCAAGAGATCCGTTCCAACATCTGGCAGGTGAAAGGATGGCTTGATGCCATCAGCCCGTGTGAAGGCTGCAAAGGGCTGTCACAATGCCGCCAGCCAAAGAAGGGCTATCATATGGAGCTGGTCTATGACGGCATTCTTCATAAGAATATGGTCATGTGCCGCTACCGCAGAGAACAGGAAAACAGACGCCAGCACCTTGGCAGTATTGTCATCAATGAAATGCCGGAAAGCATGTATGAGGTGTCGTTTCAGACAATTGATCTCAAACATCCGGACAACTGTGATGCGTCTTATCTCAAAGTATTCAAGCATGCGGTGGAGGCATGTGAAAAGCATGAAAGTCTGTTTCTTTATGGCGGCATGGGTACCGGCAAGACGTATCTTGCCTGCTGTGCAGTCAATGAAATGGCAGGAAAAGGGGAACGCTGTGCGTTTCTGTCATGGCCGCTTTTTACGGCAAGGGCGGCGGCCATGGTCAGAAGCGGCGAATACCGTGATCTGATCCGTCTATTGGTCTATATCCCGTTTCTTGTCATTGATGATATCGGGGCAGAGAAGGTCACAGAATGGAATCGGGATGAGCTTCTGTTTCCGATTCTGGACGGGCGGATGAATAATCATAAGCCCACCTGGTTTACCAGCAATCATGACATGACAACCCTTGATGAACACTTCTCAGCGGTCTATAACAAAGATGAACCGCTGAAGGGAAAGCGCATCATGGAGCGGGTCAGAACAATAGCGGAAAGTGAAGCGCTTACCGGAAAAGATCGCAGGAAAAAGCATTGACTGAAACGTTTACGATGCTATGATAAAGAACGGAATCGGAGGAGGACTATGGTCAGAAAGATCGGTGTATTGACCTCGGGTGGTGATGCCCCTGGCATGAATGCGGCAATACGTTCTGTTACACGTATTGCGCTGAACAATGGCGTTGAAGTTGTAGGCGTGCATAACGGCTACAGGGGTCTGCTTGAAGAGACTTTTGAACCGCTGACCAGATCTTCTGTTTCTGATATTCTGGACAGAGGCGGAACAAAGCTCGGCTCGGCCCGCCTGCCTGAATTCAAAGAGCCTGAAATTCAGGATGAATGTATCAGAAATCTGAAGCGTGAAGGTATTGATGCGCTTGTCGTCATCGGCGGCGATGGCTCCTATAGAGGAGCGCTTGCGCTGACACACAAGGGAATCAACTGCATTGGTCTGCCTGGAACCATTGATAATGATATTCCGGGTACCGATTTCACAATAGGCTTTGATACAGCCCTGCATACCTGTGTTGAAAACGTGGATAAGCTGAGAGATACATCTTCTTCTCATCACCGCTGCTCCATCGTTGAAGTCATGGGCAATCACTGCGGCGACCTGGCTCTGTATACAGCCATCAGCTGCGGAGCTGAAATGGTCATCACGCCGGAAACCGGATATGATGAGCTGGAGGTCATTGAAAGACTGCGTTATCTTGGGGAAGCAGTCCGCAAGAACCATGCCATTGTCATTATCTCGGAAAAGATCTGTGATGTGGACGCATTGGCCAAGAAGGTGACCGCTGCCACTGACTTCAGCGGCAGAGCAACTGTTCTCGGTCATATCCAGAGAGGCGGTTCCCCGACTCCGACCGACCGTATGCTGGCCAGCCGGATGGGTGAAAAAGCCGTTGACCTTCTGATGGAAGGCATCGGCGGCCACTGTGTCGGCATCATCGACAACGAGATCACTTCCATGCCGATCAATGAGGCACTGGAAAGACCGGCCAAGAGCCGCAAGGCACTGTATCGTCTGTTTGATCGACTTGTATAGTTAGAAGGGATAGAAAAAAACATGGAAAATGATAAGCACATGTTCAAGAAGACCAAGGTTGTATGTACCATCGGCCCTGCGTCCGAAAGTGAAGATGTATTGACAAAGCTGGCAGCTGCCGGCATGAACATTGCCCGTATGAACTTCTCTCATGGCACTCATGAGGAACATAAGACAAGAATTGAAAGAGTCAGACATGTCTCTGAAGTAACAGGACATGAGATTGCCGTAGCTCTGGATACAAAGGGACCGGAAATCAGACTTGGCAATTTTGTCAATGATACGGAAAACTATGAGATCGGTGAGATCGTCTATCTGACCAAGGCCGAAATTGACGGTACACATGAGAGATTTCACATTGCCTGCCCGGAACTGTTTGATGATCTGAAGCAGGGCAATTACATTCTCATCAACGATGGCAAGATGAGACTGACCGTACTGGAGAATGACGGCAAGGAGATGAAGTGCCGTGTTGAGGTTGCCGGTCCGATCAGCTCCCACAAGGGCTGCAACGTTCCCGGTGTCAGACTGTCCATGCCTTTCCTTTCCAAGAAGGACATTGAGGATATCCGCTTCGGCTGTGAGATGGATGTTGACTTCATCTTCGCATCCTTTGTCAGACGTGCAAGCGATGTCAATGCCATTCGTAAGATCTGCATTGAGATGGGCAAGCCGCACATCAACATCATTGCCAAGATCGAGAACGAAGAAGGCTATCAGAATGTTGATTCCATTCTGGAAGCAGCTGACGGCGTCATGGTTGCCAGAGGCGACCTCGGTGTTGAAATTCCTACCATGATGGTTCCGGTTTATCAGAAGCACATCATCCGTGAAGCCAACATCATCGGCAAGCCGGCTATCACCGCTACTCATATGCTTGATTCCATGACCCATAACCCCAGATGCACACGTGCTGAGGCATCCGATGTCTGCAACGCGGTTCTGGATGGTTCCGACGGCGTCATGCTGAGTGCAGAGAGCGCTGCCGGTGATTATCCGGTTGAAGCATGCGAGACTATGAGTGAGATCGCTGAAGAAGCTGAGAAGATCATCGACTACAGATCCAGACTGGAATGGCTCAAGCAGTCTTCCAACAAGACCGTACAGGATGCTGTCTCCATCGCTATTTCCGATGCGACATTAACCCTGGATAATATCGGTGCCATTGTTGTCTTCACTCAGGGCGGCACTACAGCCAGAAGAATCTCCAAGTTCAGACCGAAGGTTCCGATCCTGGCCATCACCTTCACTAAGGATACACAGCGCAAGCTGATGTCCTACTGGGGTGTCGTACCGCTGCTGTCTGATGTACAGAACCAGCTGACAAACGATGACGACCTGGCATCTCTGTTCGCCAAGGACTACGGTGTCAAGAAGGGTCAGCTCATCATTATCTCCGCAGGCTATCCGACAGGTGAAGGCTCTGCCAACATGATGAAGATTGTCGAAGTAAAATAACAGACACATACAGGAAACGCAGTCCTAACTGCGTTTCTTTTGTTTTGTGCGCTATAATACAGACATCGGGAGGGTATATATCTATGTCTTCTATTACTGTTGAATATTATGGTCATTCCTGTTTCCGTATTGTCTATGACAATGATTCCATTGTACTCGACCCTTACGAGAACGGTTCCGTACCGGGCTGGCAGATGCCGGATGATCTGAAAGCACATCGTACGTTCTGTTCACATGAACATGCGGATCATAATGCGGCGCATCTGGTGAAGAAGGAAGAAGGATCTGACGCAATGCAGGTTTCTTCCTTTACCGTTCCTCATGATGATGCCTATGGCACAAAGAGAGGTATGACAAAGGTTACGGTCATCCAGGCCGGCCGCTGCCATATTGTTCATATGGGAGATTACGGGCGTCTGCCGACGCTGGATGAGTATGCGGCTCTGCGCAATACAGATGTGATGCTGATACCAGCCGGGGGCTACTTCACCATTGATGCTGATCAGGCAAGAGAAATCATCGATCACATTGCCCCTAAACTCACAATCCTCATGCATTACCGCAACGGCATCTATGGCTATACGGAAACAGAAGATCTCAAAGAAATTAAAAAGACATTCCCGATGCTGGAATGTCTCAATGAAACATCTCTGACTTTTGATGAAACATCTGTACCAAGGGGTATTGTTACCCTGAAAGGCATCCAGTGAAATACAGCAGTATTGATGAATATATTCGTCTGCAGGATGAAGCAGTACAGCCAAGACTCAATGCCATCCGGAAGCTGTTGAAGGAAACTGTACCGGATGGCATTGAGTGCATCAGCTATAACATGCCTGCCATCAAAAAAGGCAAAGTACTGGTGTACTATGCGGCATGCAGGGATCATATCGGCTTCTATCCAACACCCGGTCCTATTACGGCGTATGAACAGGAACTGAAACCATATCATACCAGTAAAGGGGCAGTGCAGCTTCCTTTAAAGGAAGAGCTGCCTTTGGAACTGATCAGGAAAATGGTGCTGTATCGTGATAGTGAATTAAAGCTGAAATCAGTTTCGAAATAGGCATTCATTATATTCTGCAATTCACATCCGGGCCAGTTCAGCTATCCTTAAGTCAGGGAAATATCATCTGGATATATACGGATATAATTGAGAAAATGGCATACGGTAATTGTGCTATATGCAGGCTTGTTTATGATGCCGGCGTTTTGCGGCACAAAACAGATAAACTGGAATTCAGGGAAGAGCTGAATGATCTCCGCGCTTCACTGGACAGGAAGAAGAACCAGATTGACAGGCTGGCTGCTCACAATAGCCAGCCGCACGATGAAAGAGAAAGTTAAGTCATTCAATCAATGAACTGAAAAAAAGTCGCAAATCAGAAGAAACAGATCCTGAATCTTGAGAAATTGCTGGAAGCTGCCATTGAGAAAAGCGAGGGGCGAACGTCTTTAATAGGAAAATTGAGAAATCATATAAAGAATATAGCAGTCAAAAAAAGTGGTGATGCAAAAAGCAGTAGCTAAGCGTAAATACATTAGAGAATTAAATAGAAAAAACAGTCCATATTATGTGGATCAATATGGAAACATTCTTGAGAAAGCGCCTGATGGGGGAGTATATGTAGAGGTTTTATATGATTCCCGATGGGATCATCCAGTGGATAAAGCCGCAAACGTTGAAGTTTACCAGTATATTAATATCAACAATATTATTTTAAAAGGAAAAGCTGGTGGCCATTATTCAAATAGTTCGTATAACAGCAGAATGTCTGTTGGTATGACGGTGTATTTTACTTCTGGCAGCACATATATTAATAGAGTAAGCAGCCCCGATATTCTGAGTTTTCACGCGGCTGTTTTAGGAGGCTGCTGCAATAATGTCAGAGCTAATTCATATGCATCTGGTGGAAGAGCATATGCCACTGGCTATGTAACATATGCATCTCCGTATGTTGAAACACTTTCAGGAACCGCGTCATGGGAATTCTGATTTGTTAAATAAAAATAAGGTTAAAATTTACCAGTTGGAAAGAGGTGAACAGCCAGTATGAGTGATAATAATAAAGATGATAAGTATGTTTCGTTTGATGATACTGCCGGTAAGCTGATCATTCATAACGGAGATGATGAAGAAGTCAGTTACGAAAGCATCAGTAAAGTGTCTGTACAGAATGAGGATGAAAATTTCAAAGGAGAAGGAACGCCATTTGTTCATACTGTTTTGGAAGGTGCATCTTTCTTTACATTCTTCGGAGGACCGAACTTCTATGTCGGTGACAAACTGACATTGAAAGACGGCACAGTGAAGGCAATCTACGTATCTGAAAAACCGACAACATTCGGAACGGATATTTATCGTGCAGATAAAGCCAGAGCAGATCATATCAAAGCAGAAATAGATCAGCGGATTAAATGAAAAAACCAGAGAATCTCAGGATCTCTGGGGGTCCCCAAAATCTTTGGGGGATGACTTTGAGGGAGCAGCTTTTCTCAACTCTTTGTCCTTATTACTGTGTAAGAAAGAAACCTGAAGGCAATGCATGAGCAAAAGCAAAGGCCAGCCGCACAGATCCGGCTGGCGATAGACAGTGCGGCATCAGAGCCTGTCGTCATACCGCCGGAGGAAACAGAACACGGCATCCTTT